>CAJYHH010001021.1 GCA_913773825.1 Candidatus Sericytochromatia bacterium
GTACCTCCGGCATCTGGATTCGAAGGACCTGCGCCGCGTGGGCAATCTCCGGCGCCAGCCAGCGATCCTCTTGCCAGCAGGGTACAATCTGACGCAGACGTCGCCAGGCGCGAAGGGTTCCACTTGCTCGTTGAGATATCAGGTGTGCTCAAGACCCAGTCTTCTTTGCCCTGGTGCTGAAAATGCAGCTGGCCGACACTGGCTTTGGCATCTACACGGGTGCCGTGAGCGGATTGATACTGAACTTTGGCGTCAATTGTTTGAGCGTCAACGCCGATTTCATCACCTGCGCGCAGCTTGAGATCTTGTGCTCTGATTTCAGATTGGCCCATGCTGCGGCCATCACGACGAGTGCCTTCAATTTTGGTGGTGAGTTCAGGAGTCGCGACCGTTAAATGGCCTTCGCTCAGCTGGGTTTCAACCCGGCTGGCCTGAGTGGTCCCGTCCAGAATCGCTCGGCCAGCCCGGTCTTTGATCTGGCCGCTGGCGTTGAGGCTACCGGTGCTGTTCAGGTTTATGCCGGCATTAGGGGCCTGGGAGGCATGAACCGCGCCTTTTGCACTGAGCTGAACACTGATGGTGCGGCCTTGTTCCAGCGCGGTCATTAAATCTGTGGTGTTGAGCAGGCGCAACAGTTCAGGATTCTGGAAAATCGCCATAGCCTGTTCAAGTTGCTCAGCTTTAATGCCGGCACGCTCAAGCAGGGAGCGGGACTGGGCCTGGCCAGGCTGAGTATTCTGGTCGGTCTGGCTGATTTGCTGGCTGAGGCGGGCGACTTCTTCTTTACCGAGCTGAGTGACCAGATTTTGGAGCTCGGTAATCTGAGTTTCGAGCTGGGCTTTGGCTTCAGCTTGGGGTGCGCTTAAGACCCATTGCCCATCTGGCTGCTGGCTAAAGCTTAAATTTTGTGCCTGACCCTGGACCGACGCTTCAGCGCCACCAGCGGTACGATAGCTGGCTGCTGCGCTTGCGTTCTCTGCATTGACATCAAAACGCCCCTCGCGTTTTTCGGCATCCATGCCGGTCACTTCACCACTCAGAGCCACTCGGCTGCCTTTGGGGCTTTCAGCAATCGCGCGCGCATTGCCTCTGATGCCTTTGGCCCCGAGATTCAGCTTGGTTTGGGCTGCTTGACCTTCTACTGCTTCTGTCTCTTCTGCTGGCTTTGCGGACTTTGCGGGCTGAGTCCTGATTTGAGCCTCAACTTCATTGGCCTGGGCGCTGGCGCTGACGCTTAAGCGCCCGTCTTCGTCACGGCGCTCAATTTCCGCTGTAACCTCAGCTTGATTGGCTTTAACATCAATGCTGTCACTTACTTCACCAGCAGCACTAGCTGCGCTGCCTTTAATCTCAACGCGGGTGCCGCTATCGTTACCGGCTGTGGCGGCTACGGTGATTTTTTCAGCTGCTACGGCGATCCCTTTGTCGCCCTGACTGACATTGGCGGTTTCAGCTTCCACTTTAATCAGGGCATGCTGGATTTTTTTTGCCAGCGTTGAGCTTGAGAGCAGACTGGCAATCTGATCTTTGCTGCCATCAGTCAGAATTTTAAGCTGATTAGACGTGACGCCCGCAGCAGATAGAGCGGCTTTAAACTGAGAGGATGCCAGATGTTGGTCATCCAGCAGTTTTTGCACAGAGGCCAGCTGATCGTTGCTCAGGCGCACCTGGGCCTGGACCGTCTGTAATTTT
>CAJYHH010001022.1 GCA_913773825.1 Candidatus Sericytochromatia bacterium
TCTCACGGGCGTTGTACCGACCGTTAACGTTACGGTCAACGGCAGCGGGTTTCATTAATAAACATGAGGAACATCCAGACCATGTCAAAGCGGATTATCCGATTGAGCCTGACGCTGCTCTGCCTGCCCATATTAGTGGCCTGTCAGAGCCAAACAGCACCGGCACAACCATCACCCTCTGTACAGCCCAGTGCCAGCCCGACACCAATGCCCAGCAGTCAGCCAACAGCGAGCCCCATACCCAGCTCAACGCCCAGTCCAACACCGGTACCGAGCCTTGAGCCGACGCCGCAGATCACAGCTGCGCCCCAAAATCTCTTAGCTGGTCTACGGCTTGAAGCGCAAAAGACTTACCTTGACTATTATGGCCAGATTAGCCAGCTTAAGCCGATTTTTCTCGATGCACGCGGTCAGGTCCTTAGCACTGACTACCCCATTGAATGGACCAGCAGTTCACCCAGTCTGCTAAGCGTGACAGCTCAAGGTCTGGTCAAAGCGCTGGTCAGCTACGGCTACGCCACAATTACAGCCCGAGTCCCGGGCACCCAGCTTTCTGCCAGCACCCTCATCACCGTGCAGGGCAGCGGCGGGGGTGGAGGCGGCGGAGGCAGCAGCACACCTTCTGTACCCGGTAATTCACCGCCTCAGATTATCAGCCTGACCAGCAGTGCCAGCACCGTTTTAGGGGCTCGCTCGATTGTCAAAATCCAGGCTTTGGCCCAAGATGCTGACGATACGCTGACAAACGCCAGCTATAACTGGAGCTGCAGTCCAGCCGCCACTTGCGGCAGCTTTAGCCAGACAGATGGCACCAGCACCTACTGGACCAGCGCCAGTACTGCAGGTGATCAGACGATTACGCTAAAAGTCAGCGATGGCAAAGCCGAAACTCAGCAAAGTCTGACCATCAGCGTGAATATTGGCACAGTCAATGTGAGTATTAATTAGTAGGTGGTTGGGAGTAGTGGGTAGGGAGTAGATGGTAGTTGGGGTAAAGACAAAATGCCCTAAATCCCAATCTACTCCCTACCACCTACCACCTACTTCTTCAAATGCTTATCCAGCCAAGCAGTCATTTCCCAGAGCATATGGCCGAGGGATTCTTTGGCGCGGTAGCCGTGGCTTTCGTAGGGCAGCATCACTAAACGGACTGGTGCGCCTAAGCCTTTTAAAGCGGCATAGAGGTTTTGGCTCTGCATCGGGAAAGTGCCTGAATTATCGTCAGCTTCGCCGTGAACCAGCAGCAGGGGCTCTTTGATTTTGTCGGCATATAACAGCGGTGAAAGCTGGCGGTAAACGTCTGGGGCTTGCCAGAGGGTGCGCTGCTCAGACTGAAAGCCAAATGGGGTTAGCGTGCGGTTATAAGCCCCACTGCGGGCAACCCCTGCCGCAAACAAATCACTATGAGCCAGTAGATTAACGGTCATAAAGGCACCGTATGAATGGCCACCAATGGCAATCCGTTTGCGATCAGCGACACCCATTGAAACCACTTTGTCAACAGCGGCCTGAGCGCTGGAGACCAGTTGTTGAATATAGGTATCGTTGGGTTCAGCTTTGCCTTCACCAATAATCGGCATCGCAGGATCGTCAAGAACAGCATAACCCTGGGTCAGAAACACCAGCGGTGAGGTTGGGCTCAGGCGCACAAAGCTGTGGGGTGAACCTTTGACCTGACCAGCGGCTGCAGAACTTTTAAATTCACGGGGGTAGGCCCACATGACTAAGGGTAAGGGCCCCGAGCCTGGTTTATAGCCAGGAGGCAGATACAGGGTGCCGTTGAGTTTGACGCCATCAGCACGGGTGTATTCAATGATTTGTTTGGTGACTTCGCGCAGCATCGGCATCGGATGCGGAAAAGCAGTCAGCGCTTTGAGTTCTCCGCTTTTGAGACTGCGCAGATAATAATTAGGCGGCTCATCGGGGTTTTCACGCCGAATCAGTAAGGTGTCTGAATCAATTAACTGCACCGGCTGCTCATACCAGGGTGGGCTGGAGCGCCAGAGATGCTGAAGCTGATTATTATTTGGGTTCCAGCGATCCACAAAGGGTTTTTCACCTTCGGGGCTTGCGCCTGCGCCACTGAGATAAATATTTTGGCCATCACGCTCAAGTACCGTGGTGCCAGCCGGACTACGGCGGGTTAACGGATAACCAGGATGAGCATAGCGATCTTCGCTGGAAAAACTTTTGACTTTTTTGGCTGGAGCCTGGCCATCTGGATGTAATAGCCAGACTTCACTCTGACGATTCTGATACCAGTCAGTATAGGCCAAGGCCAGATCATCCCCGCCCCAATAGAGCGTATCAATGCGATAGGGCACATCTAAGCGTGACACAGGCGCTTTGTCAAAAGGCGCAGACCAGAGCCAAAGCCTGTCGCGCATGCCGTTTTCAGGTTTATTGTCTGGATCCCCGCCATCTAAG
The DNA here is from genome assembly GCA_913773825.1 of Candidatus Sericytochromatia bacterium. Lineage (GTDB taxonomy): Bacteria > Cyanobacteriota > Sericytochromatia > UBA7694 > UBA7694 > CAJYHH01. The sequence goes on from CAJYHH010001022.1 coordinate 2,428, forward strand.
GCTTCGAGCCAATAAAGACTGGCTGGAGCGTCTGCACGCCAGTCAATATTACGGCGACCAGGCCGGACAGCGTCAAAGTGGATCGGAATTTTATCTGCTAAAGGTAAAGTGGCAACGGTTTTGACAAGCTGGCCATTTGTATTCCAAAGTTCACTGCGTAAAGGAAAGCGAAAAGCGGGAAAAGCATATGAAAAGGGTTCTTCAAACTGTTCAACCAGTAAAAATTCACCATTTGGAGAAGGAATGGCCCCCACAATCAGGCCTGGCTGCCCCAGAGGCACGCTGCGACCATCCAGCGTAACGCGCTGCAGCTGGGTATGCAGGTAATGTTTAAAGCGGGCCACATCGTCTGGGTTACGCAACAAATCCTGATAGGTGCGGCCGGGTGAGGCTTTACCATCGCTTTGCATCACAACCGGCCCAGAGGGCAGACGGCTGGAGGCTGGTAAAGGCAGAGCCCGGGTCACGGTTTTAACAATTAAAGACTGACTGTCTGGTGACCAGCTAAAAGGCACGCCGTATGATTTATTTAACTTAATGCCATCGACCCGCCTAGCTTGGGCCGTGGTGATATCCAGCAGCCAGAGCTCAACTTGATCAGTCGTTGTGTGTGAAAAAGCCATGCTGCGGCCATCTGGTGACCATTGAATATTGCTTAAACGCGGCTGGACAGGTAAACCCTTTACCGCCCGAACATCAGCACCCTCAATATAAAGCTTAATCCCAACATAGTTCCAGCCACGGCTGGGAGCCTGATTGTCAGGGTTAATTCTTAAACCTGCCAGTCGGAGTTCGGGCTCAGCTAACTCTGCCAGACTGGGCAGCTCTTGCTGCTCAAGCAGGGCATAACTACGGCGATCAGGTGACAGAGACATAGCCGGTAAAGAAGGAATATTCAGCAAATCATCAAGTGGAGAGGGAGCTTTTTGATAACCTAACACGGCGGCTTCGTCAGCTTGCGCAGGAAGAGAGGTTAATATCGAACTGCTCAGTGGCAGGATTAGGCTCATAAAACCCATTAACAGGCTTGGGGCAAGACGTTTTTTCATTGGTGGCGCGACGACCCATGTCGTACTCACTCCTTTTAAGCTTGATGCAGAGTATAACATGGGATAACCAGAATTTAACCATTGACGCGTTTTAAGCCTGATCTGAACGGGTATATTGACATCACAAGTCGACTCCCTTTGTTACACGTTTTAAGCTATCGCTCCAGCAAGAAAGGTCCTCAATCATGGAACCCTTAGCGCTCAATAACAGCGCGCTCTCTGCGCATGTCTCAAAATCACGTACAGCCCCCCTGTCCCTTGAAGCTCAGACAACCGCTAAAGCCAGTGAACCCAGCGTCCAGTTTCCAGACCTGCCCTCTCAGAGTCTTGGCTTTGATGCAAACGAATCAGAAAGCCAGAATTCTTCTTTAGAACTGAGTATGCCAGAGATTCAAACCCGCGAATTAAAAGGGGAAATCAGCTTTCAAACCGTTTCACCGGCGCTTAAAGCAGCTCGTCAGGTGCTTCAGGCTGAACCAACTATTCAGGGCCTGCGCGGAGTCATGTTCAGTTTACAAAAGAGCTTGTCAGATAGTGAAAACAATCCCAATACGCTAAAAACGGCTCTAAGTAGCGCGTTACAAGAGCGCTCAAGCGAAGCTCAGGACCTCGCAGCGCGTTTG
>CAJYHH010001023.1 GCA_913773825.1 Candidatus Sericytochromatia bacterium
CGAAAACGGAGAGGCAAAGCCATCATTAGAAATTGCCCCTGGGCAGACGAGTAAAGGCAGCAGGCTGAGATGGGCCAGATATTTTGCGGCGTCTAAGGCGAGTCCACCACCCAGCGCAAATAAGCCGTCTAGATCACCAGGCAAGTGCTGAAACCAGTTAAACAGAGCCTGGGTCTCAGCACTTGTCACCGTAAGCTGAGCTACTGCCTGAATCTGATAAGTCTTCAAACTCTCTGCTAAAGTCTGGCCATATTGGGCTTCTATCCCTTCGCCTAAAATTAAGCCGACTTTTTGAATTTTAAGCGCCTGAAGATATTTACCGGTTTTAGCCAAAAGACCGGGTTTAAGCCGCAGCAGATCAGGAATTTGGATCCGCATTATGAGCCAGCCGGTATCCGGGCTAAAAGGGTGCCGCCCTGACGAGCTGTCAGCCAGCGCTGAGCTAAAATCCAGCGCTGGAGCGGGCGCAGCCGTTTGCGATAGCGCGGTTCAAGCTTTAATCTGGTGGGCAAAGTTAAGTCCCCTGCGGCTTCAAGCCCAAAGCGCGAACAGGCTTCCTGAATACTGCTTAAACCCCAGTGAATCGGGGCATCGACTTCCTGGCCCGGATCATGGGCAGCAGAGACATTCCAGCTGCCCATCACATCAAACGCAATCTGAGCCCCGACAAAAAATTGTTTAAGCAGATCAAACAAACTCTCAACGCGAGTGATCGGAAAATACATCAGCAGGCCTTCAGCGATCAGTAAAATTTGGCGTGTCTCGCGCTGGTGTAAAGCCCCAGGCCAGCTTTCAGAAAAAATTGAATCCGCCAGATACCAGTGATTGGCTGCAGCGGGTTCACCCATGGCGGCCCTTAGTTCCATCACTTCGGGTAAGTCTAATTCAAACCAGGCCTGATCAGGCTGCAGCTGTGCCTGTAAGCGGGAATACCGAGTTGAAAAGCCTGCTCCCAGCTCAAGAATACTCGCCTGGGGGTAAGCCGCTAAGTGGGCGCTGACAGCCTGATCGAGAATATCCGTGCGCAGCGCAATGGCCTGCTGCAGCACGGGGGTATACCATTCTGCCAATGGCCCGCCAAAATAGGGCTCAAGCCGTTTAAACCAGCTGACGGCCAGTTGATCTTTAAACAGGCCGTCAGGCCGGGCATGCTCTTCGGCACGGGCTTTGAGCCCCCACAGGCTGGTGCCCGGTATGCCGGCCAGCAAGGCGTCTTCAGCTGTCACCCGTCCACGCGCAGATCCGCTGCAGCCAGCACACGCACCGCGTCCTGAGCAGAAAAGACCCCTCTGACTAAATCACCGCGCGCCACAACCAGGCGCCGGATGCCGTGTTTGAGCATCAGCTGGCAGGCTTCCCGCACGCTGCTTTCAGGTCTGACCGTAATCACGTTGCGCTGCATATATAGCCTGACGGGGTCTTCAAGGATCGCTAAAGCTTTTTGTTCCAGCACTTCACCGCCTTGCTCAGCATAAGTTGAGAGTGAGCCTTTATCGAGCAGCTGGTGCAGAATATCCCGCATGGTGACAATCCCAATCAGGCCTTTTTGCTCATTGACAACCGGCACCCCTGAAAAACCTCTGCGGTTACAGATGCTGGCCACTTGTTCAATGGTGGTGGATTCTAAGACACAGACCACGCGCTTGGTCATGACATCTGCTACTTTTAAAGCATCGGGTTCAATGACGGCATAATCGTCTTCTGCGCCCTCAGGTTGATCCGCTTCATCGTGATGTTCGGGGGTTTCGTAAGAACGTAATTGTTCATCCGGAATTTCTTCGTTGACGGCTGCAAGATAGCGCTGCAGGCCCAGCATTCTGGGGTCGGGGGAATGTGTAAATTCAACCATATCTTGCTCATAGTCCTTTTGAAATTGCTGATCGGGAGCCTGTTCTGAATAAGTGTCAGAGTCTGCAGCCTGGGCCTGATAAGCCTGGGCAGCTGTATTGAGCCGGGGGCGAACCCCTTCATTAGCCTGATCTTTAGCCAGTCGACGATTGCGCAGCTGTTCACTAAAACTGCGCCAGTCTTCAACTGGATCGTTCATGCTCACAACACTGCGAATGCCGTCAATCCGTGTCAGTGAAGCAACCGGAGAAACTGCCGGTGTGCCACCACCGTCTTCACCTTCATAGCCAAAGACCGGATATTCGTCTTCGATATTGTATTTGCCGACAATATTTTTTTCGACCATCTTCACTCCGCTTCTGGTTAAACTGGCCCGTCAGAGATTTCACGTTTTCATTATGCCTTTGACGTCATCAGGCTACAAGCCGCCCAAAGGCCTTGGCAAGATCGGATTTTATAAAAATTGATAAGTTTCAAGCGCTACAATCAGCGCCACAATCAGAAGCTAATCGGGAATCTGGGCGCCTGCTTGACGAGCCGCGTCAATGGTCGCCTGAAGTTGGCTAATCAGCTGCAGCGCCAGTTCATACGGAATCGCCAGCCGGGTGTGAACCTCAACCTGCTCCTGGGTCAGAATATCTGCTTCTTGGGGCAGCAGGGGCGGCGCATAGCCAAAATCAACAATCGTATGGGTCAGATCGGCGCGCACGCGAAATAAATTGGCCAGTTTGGGCTGGGCATTGAGATCCGTGCTCAGAGCATGCTGAAGGGCTGCAAGTGCTTCTTGTTGATTCATACAAGATCCTTTTGATGACGTAATTTCAGACACTCAAACAGAAGTCAAAACAATCTGACTTGATCTGACTAGAGCTGACTGGATGCTTAGACCCTATTTTAGACCTTTTTGAGTGAGTCTAGGGCTTTGAGTGCTTCGGGGGTGCGCAAGCGAGTGACATCATCAAGCAAATCAATCATCCGTGAGCGTAAATGTTGAGGAATCTGCTTTAAACCCGCCTGTGCAGCTGGTGTTGTCAAGGCATAGCCTAAAACATCATCTGCCCGGCCATAAGAGCCCACGGTTGAGAGCTGGTTGAGGATTTCACTCAAGCCGCTCCACTCCCCTTTGCGGGCGCCAAGTTCAATCACTCGCGTGGTAATCTCACCTAATTGACGGCTATCGCTGATTTCATTGGCCAGCTTACCCATATCTAACTGGGCTGTGACCTGATCAAACTGACTCATCGACGTTGCCATTAACAGGGCGTGAATGGTGCGTTCTTCGCCGCTGCCGGTAATCCCCTGAGTCAGACGGCCCACTGCCGCTTTGACCAAAGAGGCCGGGACTTTATCTACAATCTGGCTTTGTTTGGTTTCAGGATCTTTTAAAAATTGATTGAGGGCTTCATGGCGATGATGTGTCGCCAGATAAGTGGCAAATGATTCAAATTTGGGCCCTGTTTGGCCGTTGCGGTCACTTTCGCTGGCGCCAATGCGGGCCAAAACGCGACCCGCATGCTGATCATTGTCTAAGCGTGTGACTAAACGACGGGCGTCAATTTTATCAAGTAGAGAGTCAAACTCAGTCCCTTTGGGGGTTTGTTCAATTAAATCAAAGGTCAATTGCTGAATATTTTCGCGATTAATGCGTTTGTCCATGAGCTGATTGAGAATCTGAGCGCGGGTTTCTACACTTGAGGCCTGGGCCGTGTCGCGAAGCTGCTGAATCGCTTTGTCGTCCCCGTTCCAGAGATTATTTAGGGCACCCATAATCCCTTTTTGGTCATAGCCTGCAGATAAGTCAGCGCGCAGCTGTTCACGGCGCTGGCCCAGATTGGTCTGGAAGGCCGCCGTTTTTTGCATGACGTCAGAAGTCTGTTTGGCTAACCAGCCTTTGATGCCGTCATTGCCATCCGGCAGGGTAATTTGACCTGCGGGCGTTGCCACGCCAGAGGGCGAAACGATTGAATGTTCTTCAGCACGAGGCACCATCGCAATAAACAGATTGTTCATGCCGGTTTTGACCCGTTTGCCGCCAGGGATTTCAAGTTCGAGATCTTTCCAGACCGTTTTAAAGTCAGACTCACTGACTTTTTGCACCACACCCCAGGGATTGCCAACAACAAAATGCAGCTCTTGTTTATCGGTTTTGGGGTTTTTCTGGTATTCGTAACCCAGCAAGGTGACATAGTGAAGCGACTTGCCGTCAGGTTTGGCATCAGCAGGGGCCGTATAGCTGCCGCCTTGAAACTTCCAGTCCGTCACCACCATTAAGGGCACCCCTTTGTCGAGGTAGGCCTTGAGGTCAGCGGTGCTGGCGTTGTTTTTCATACCTGCGCGCATGCCGTGGGACTGGGCGTATTCAACAATATCGCGAGCGGCTGTAAAACCGTCGATATTCACGCTTTTGGCGCCACCTGGCAATTGAATTTCAAGTTTGCCCTGGGCGCGAATATATTTGTCGATGGTGGGCACTGAGTTTTCTAAGCTGTGACCCTGGTGGTATTTCAGCAGCATAGACAGGGATGTCGTGCCGCAAGAATTGCCCACTTGTTCCTGAACCCGAAATAAGCCTGCTTTAATCGGTTTAAGGGCATCAACCTGACGTGAAGGCAGGGCACCCTCTTGGTAAGGAATGCTGGTGCGATAATTTTCTTCTAAATTTTTTAAACCGGTTTCAACGTTCCATTTGCGTAAAACAGGCGCAGCTGGGGCAATCGGTTCAGCTGCCGGTGTCTCAGCAGGCTTTGTTGCTTCAGTTGTTTCAGGGGGCTCGGCGGATTTTACAGCCGGTACGGCAGCGGGTTTTTCAGCGGATTTATCAGTCGGATTGATTTCAGCATTAAAAACTGACGAGTCGACGGCTAACTCAGGTGCTGGTGTTTCTGATTGAGTGTCAGCAGGCGCGGGCTCAGGGGTGGGTGCCGGAGGAAGCGGTTCAGCTTTAAACAGCACCAGCTGGCGCATATTGGCAGCTTGACCCATTGCTTTAATCGTTGAATTGTCAAACTCACTGGCTTTTGCCTT
>CAJYHH010001024.1 GCA_913773825.1 Candidatus Sericytochromatia bacterium
TGACTAAAATTTCGCCAATCGGTCGATGCATCACGCGTGGCAAACGCTGTTGATATTCAATTGCATCGCGTAACTCGTCTTCGCTGATATACCCTTTGGCAATCAGCTGTCGCCCTAGCGGTAAATGGACAACAGCTTGTTCAACCTGAGGGGCGCGAGTGGGTTCTGAAACGCGCAGCGGTTCAGATTCTGAATCTTCGTCAGAATGTAAGCTGATCTCCTGCAGGGGCTGGCTTAGATCATGAGACGTCTGATGTTGAGTTTCGGCAATGAGTGAACTCTGGGTTTTATGCCGGATCTTCTGGCTCATTTCAATCTGGTGAAGTGAAATAGCTCGTTCAATATCAGCGCGGGTCACCAGGCCCAGATCAATTAAAATATCCGTGACGTGATTGCGCGAAAAAGAATTAAGAACCTGTAGAGCTTGCTCCAGCTGGGTAGCTGAAACAATGCCTTGCGTAACCAAAATCCGGCCAATCGGATCCTGATCCTGGCCATAGTCTTCACCAAGGGCATTTTGCAGCTCGTCGTCAGTTACAAAATCAAACTCGCGAATAACGTCGAGCAGAGACATAAACTGGCCTGGTGGCAGACGGCACTGATACTCAAGAGCTTTGGTTAGCTGATTCTGGGTGAGCAGACCCAGATCCACGAGCTTACGGATCGCCAGTTGCTGGGCGTCCTGATCCATGGGGCTTACGGCCTTTCTACTGCTTGGGCATACTGAAGACAGTGAAGATCAATCAAGATCAAATCATGCATATCGTAACACGGGCAAGATGCAGATCAAAAAAGCGGCTCTAAGAGCCTTTATTCAAGCAGCTCCTAGCTGGCAACAGGCTCTGATTTTTTGGCTGGCAGCAGTCAGTGGCGCTGGAGCCTGGGCCTTATTATTACTGGCTTTTGGCCTGAGGGTTCAGCAGCCTTTGACACAGGCTGCTTATGTTTTGGGTTTATACATCTGGCTGCTGATGCTGAGCGGCGGTTTTCGGAAGGTTTTAAGTCTACCCCCTCTGCCAGCCTGGCGTCCGGTCTTAAAGCTGATTCAAGGTGCTGCTTTTGGTATCAGTTGTTTAAGTCTGCTTTTGCTGCTGCAATTGAGCTTAGGCTGGGCCAGCTGGCTAGGTCCCAAACTTAACTGGCAGTTGATTATTCCCCAGGTATTGGTGATGGCTTTGGGGGTAGCCTGGATTGAAGAACGGGTTTTTCGCGGCTTAATGCTGGATCTGTTTAAGTCCCAGGGTGAAACACCAGCCTTACAGATTCAGGCTGGAATTTATGCGGGTTTACATTTATTGCGCACTGATTTGGGTCTGTCAGGCTGGCTGACGGCTCTGGCATCACTCTGGCTGACGGGATTGATTCTGGGTGAATTACGCCGCATAACGGGCTCACTGGCCGCAAGTTTGGGCTTACATGCTGGTTGGGTGGTCTTAACGAGCTTTTTGGCCTGGTCGGGATGTTTTTATTGGCGGCCAGAAACCCATCTTTGGAGTGGTTCTGGCAATCCAGCCTATGGACTAAGTGGCTTGATTTTATTGGCTTTGATTTATGGGCTGCTGTTAAAGCTGCCCGCTCAGAGACATCCTGCAAAATAGTCTCATATAACAAAATAAATGTCTCAATAACGAATGGGTTATGGGTGATGAGTTATAGGTGATTCTGGCTTTGCCCAGAGCCTATGGCCTATAGCCCATAGCACCCTACATATTCTGACGACTTCGCTCAAGTTGTGCCATAATGGTCTACATTCAATTTCTATACAAATATACAAAAAGAGGAAGATCCCGATGGATGTTCAAGTTGTTGCCAAGGCGCTGCATGAGGCGGAAACAGAAGTTCTCGTCCTAACTGTTTTCGAAGACGAGCTTAAGCAGCTCGACTATCTCAGCGTACTGGATGAACAGCTCGGCGGCCGTCTGGCTCGGATTATCGAAAGCGGTGAGATTCAGGGTAAGTATCGCGAGTTCACGATCCTGCACGTCGATGGCATTGGTGCTAAGCGCCTGCTGATCATGGGTCTGGGCCGTCGTAAAGACTTCTCGCTCGACCGTATTCGTTCGATTGCTGCCAACTCCGCCCGCTACGCCCGCCGCATCAATGTGCGTGAAATGGCGATCCACGACTTCTCACATCTGAGCGTCGACCCCAAAGATTGCGCTGCAGCCCTGGTCGAAGGTGTGATTCTCGGCATGTATCGCTTCGACAAATACAAGAGCAAAAAGAAAAACGCTGAAAAGCTGCTTCAGAAAATCAAAATTGTTGCCGGCAGCGAAGATGCTGTTCCCGCGCTTGAAAAAAGCGCCCACACCGGTAAGACTCTGGCTGACACCACCAACTTTGTTCGCGATCTGGTCAACGAGCCCGGCAATTATATGACCCCGATTATCTTTGCTGAACAGGCGACTGAAGTGGCCAACAAACACGGCATGGAAATCAAAGTTCTGGGCCCCGATGAGCTCAAGGCTGAAGGCATGGGTTTGCATCTGGCTGTTGCTCAGGGCTCTGCTGAGCCCCCGCGCCTGGTCATCATGAAATACGAAGGCAATCCTGGCGGAAAAACCATTGGGATTGTCGGCAAAGGCATTACCTTTGATACGGGCGGCTATGACCTCAAACCTTCTCAGGCGATGCTGCGGATGTACGGCGATATGGCCGGTGCGGCTGCTACTCTGGGTGCGCTTAAAGCCATTGCGATGGAAAAGCTGCCTGTTAACGTGGTTGCCCTGATGCCTCTGGCTGAAAACATGGTCAGCAGCAATGCTTATCGTCCTTCTGACATTCTGACTTCGATGGCTGGTAAAACGGTCGAAATGATGAACACAGATGCAGAGGGCCGACTGGTGATGGCTGACTCTTTAACCTACATTCAGAAGTATTATAATCCTGACGTTCTGATTGACATCGCTACTCTGACAGGTGCTGTCATTATTGCTCTGGGCCGTACTGTTTCTGGCGTCCTTACTAATGATGATGACCTTTATAACCGTCTTTACAATGCTGGTGAATACACCGGTGAGCGCGTCTGGCGTCTGCCCCTGTATGAAGAGTTCCGTTCACAGCTGGTCAGCGATGTGGCGGATATCGAAAGCGTTGGCGGCCGTTCTGCCGGTACGATTACCGCAGCGATCTTCCTGAAAGAGTTTGTTGATGCTGATCGTCCCTGGGCGCATATCGACATCGCTGGCACCTCGATGATGGAAGAAGAAATTGCCCGCTACGTCAAAAATCCCTATCTGCCTAAAGAAGGCGGCACGGGTACAGGCACCCGTTTGCTCTATCACTTTGCTGAAAGTTTTGCCAACAGCTAAATGTTGAGCTAAAGTTTAAGCTTTTATTGCGAAGCGCCCCGCCAGAATCCTGACGGGGCGCTTTTGCATGGCTGATTAAATGGGCTAGGTTTTAGGGCTGCATGTATTTAAACATCCGAAGAAGAAA
>CAJYHH010001025.1 GCA_913773825.1 Candidatus Sericytochromatia bacterium
ATTAGAGCTAGGGGTAGTCGTCGGTTCAGGGTTGGGGGTGACGTTAACCTGGCAGGCGCACAGCCCGACCAGCAGCAGTGGGTAAATTAACTTGTTCATATCTTTGTCTCTTTCTTCAGCTGATGCAACAACTGATCCAAGCATTCTGATTGTATCTGTTGAAAAGCTTAAACCGATTGTGTTTGCAAATCCAGTAGATTGCCTGCGCCCCCAGTTTATAAACATATACACGCAATCAGTTAAGTGTGCTGAAACCTTGTCTGCTGACAATAAGCAAGCTCTGGCCTTAAACATGGGATAATCAATCAATGCCCAACCTTAAAGTCCAGCAGCAGCTGATCCCTCTTAGTCAAATTCGTGAGCTCAAGCCCGAAGTTGCCAAAACGCTGAATATGCAGCAATTGGCCGCCAATGGCTTAGATGAGGTGCGCTTTGAAGTTCAGGGTAAACAATATCTGGGTCTGGGCGAATCGCTTGAGCTGAGCCATTTAAAGGGCTCAAGTCAGCTTCAGGTTGAGCTGGGTGGTGAAACCGTTTCGGCCAGGCTGCTCGACAGCCAGGATGATATCAATTCCTGGTCTGAAGGCTGGGCCAAAGGCAAAAGCCTGGGGCAGTCTTTATCACTGGCTTGGCAGGGTTTTTCGGTCCAGGCCGACTGGTCCCAGTTAGAAAGTCTGAGCCAGCCTGTTTTGCGTTGGGCAGACCGCGTCAAACCGCCGGCTAAGCCTGAACAGTCTGTTATTCGCTCTCAGACACAGACGCAGACACTCCCTGCTGATACGACCACCTCGGCTCCGGCTCAGCCCATTCAAACGACTAAGCCTGCAAAGCCTGCCATTGAAGTCTTTTTTACAACGCCCGGCCAAACACCGGAACGTGATCCGGCTGTTGCGCTGGCTGAATTGATTGGTTCCGCCAAACAATCGGTTTCAATAGCTGCATTTGAATTAGATAATCCAACCATTCGTGATGCCTTGCTCAAAGCTCATGCAGACGGCCGCAGTGTCAGAGTGGTAACTGATTCAGACTATGTCCATGAACATGACATTGTGGCTTTAAAGCAGGCTGGCATTGAAGTCGTCGAAGACAAACGTTCAGGTCTGATGCATAACAAATTTGTGGTAATTGACCAGGGTACCGCTGATGCGGCGGTCTGGACCGGATCCATGAATATGACCGATAACTGTGTCTATCGCAATAATAACAACGCTGTGCTGATTCGCTCACCGGAACTGGCTGAAAATTACTTCACCGAATTTCAAGAGATGTTTGTTGATAAGTCTTTTGGCCGCACTTCTCCTTTGGTGGTGCCGCATCCACGGGTCACAGTTGGCAAAAGCGTGATTGATACACATTTTGCCGCTGAAGGCCGAGTGGCGGGCAAAGTTGCAGAAGCTCTAAATAAAGCCAATAGTAGCATTCACTTTATGGCTTTTTCGTTTACCCATGACGGAATTGGGGACGTGGTGGCCCAGAAGTTTAAAAATAATGTCGCCGTACGGGGCGTGTTTGAAAAAACCGGCTCTGGCACTCAATACAGCGAATATGGCGGTTTAAAGGCACTGGGTGCAGATGTGCGCACCGACGGCAATGCTAAAATTCTGCACCATAAAGTGTTTGTAATTGATGGCAAAACCGTGATCACAGGCTCGTTTAATTTCTCTGAGTCAGCTGATGAAAAAAATGATGAAAACCTGCTGATTATTGAAGACCCTGAAATTGCTAAACAATATCTGGCTGAATTTGAACGGGTCTATCAGACCAGCGTGAACAAAGCTGAATCTGAATCGTGAGTGCTGACAAGCCTCTTGCACCACAAAATGTGGCGCCACATCATCT
>CAJYHH010001026.1 GCA_913773825.1 Candidatus Sericytochromatia bacterium
CCTTGTTGAGTTCACGCTGGGTGGGCTACAACTTTTTCTTCACACTTGTTACAGGGCTTGTAATCGGTCTGTCTTTACTAGTTAGCGCGGGATTTACTCTATATTGTGCGCTAAGCGCTTATCGGGGGCGTTATACCGTTCTGCCTGTGGTTACACGCCTTTATTATCTGATGTTTTCTCAGCGCAACGTAACAGACAGCCCTTATGATAGTCGCCGCATCACTCATTTGCGTCCTTATCTTAAATCTCAACAGGATTCTTCGGAGCGCTGACTATGGCAGCTAAACCCTCACAGGGCAGATCTCGTAATCGTAATCTGATCCAGTTATTGCAGCCTGATTATATTGAAATTTGTGTTGAAAAAATTGACTTAGAACGCTGGTGGGATGAAGGCCTACGCGGAATTATTCTCGATGTTGATGACACCTTGACGCTAAAAAATTCAGCCCTCGTTGAACCGCCTGTAGTCGAGTGGCTTAAAATGGCCCAGGACAAAGGCTTTAAATGTTATATCGTGTCAAATAATCGCTCACCTGCGCATATTGAAACCCTGTCCAAACTCTTAGGCTTACCAGCTCTGGCTCGTGCAGGCAAACCACGAGCAAATGGCTTTCATTGGGCACTTGGCCAGATGCAGCTATCTGCTCATGAAGTTGTTGTTGTAGGGGATAGAGTTTTAACCGATATCATTGGCGGCGCTAGCTGTGGAATGCGAACCTGCCTGGTATTACCTGTTACACGTGAGCTCTCACGCGCTAAACGAACGCTTTATGCTTTTGAAAAATGGCTGAGCCAGTCATTTAGACTCTAAAAAGGTTTAAATCAAAGTTTTAGTTTAACGGCAGTGCTCAAGATCAGGTGCATTTACTTTGTTCTTGTTGATCTTGATCTGAATCAAGGTGAAGCCTGAGCCTAACCCTTTAAAATATTCCTGCAGCCCGATGTAATGTGTCGTTGATTCCTGCTGACGGGTTGGACACTATGTTACATTGAATAGGGTTTGTGCCCTTGTGCCCCCCGATTCAGACTCCAAATTGTCCTATATTGTTCTATATTTTTTGAAGTACTAGATAGAAAGCTTTGTTTTGAGGAAAAATTGAACGTGAACGCAATGCGCATGATACAGGTTGCCTTCATCACGGTCTTCCTCGTTGGTCTGTATTTAGTGTCCCTGGTCTGGCCAGGCGCTATGAATGGCCCGATGTCGATCATGGAAGTCAACGGTCCGGTGGCGCAGGAGCAGGCCACCGTTTTCTGGTATACGGTTGCTGTCTCATCCTTCCTGCTGGTTACCGTCGGCGGCGTGTTCCTGTACGCCATTTTCCGCTTCCGGGCCAAGCCAGGCCAGGACTTCAAGGTTCCCGAGCAGACTCATGGTAGCGCGGCTGTTGAAATCGGCCTGATTGTTGCTTCCTGTGTGCTGCTGCTCGTGATCGCCGTACCCAACGCCCGAGCCCTTTTCTATGTCAGCGAAGTTCCTGCTGAAAGAAAACAGGAAGCCATTAAAGTGGTCGCTATTGGCCATCAATGGTGGTGGGAATTCCAATACCCAGATTTGGGTATTACTACTGCTAACGAACTGCACATCCCAATTGGCAAGCCGATCGACATTGAAGTCCGATCTGCAGATGTTCTGCATGCCTTCTGGGTACCCCGCCTTGCTGGCAAAATCGATGCCATTCCTGGCCAGATTAACCGTATGTGGATGGAAGCAACTGACCCCGGCAAATATCAGGGCCAGTGTACCGAATACTGCGGTGATTCCCACGCCAATATGCGTTTCCTCGTTATGGCCCAAAAGGCGGAGGATTTCGACGGTTGGGTTCGTAATGAGAAAAAAGACGGCGTGAAGCCCAAGACGATTGAAGAAGTGAACGGCCATCGCGTGTTCATGTCAGGCTGTAATGCCTGCCACACGGTTAAGGGCTCAGGTGCCATGGGTACTAAAGGTCCTGATCTGAGTCACTTCGGCAGTCGCACAACCCTGGGCTCTGGCATTTATGTCAGCAACAAAGACAATCTGACCAACTGGATCAAATTCCCCAAGCAAATGAAGCCTGGGAATCTTATGAATCTGGAATCAGTCAACATGGTTGTCGGTGACAAGGACGTCAAGGACCTTGTTGCATATCTCGAGAGCTTGAAATAGAAGGAAAAAGAAAGCTATGGCCACACATACCGATGTCGTGAGCACGCCCAAATTGGCTCCGGATCTTGCCGAGCCAGGCATGCTTGGACCTCGTCCGACCGCCACTCACGGGGTCTGGAGCTGGCTGACCACCATCGACCATAAGCGCATCGGCATCATGTATGCTGTCGCAGCGCTGTTCTTTATCGTCTTAGGCGGTATTGAAGCCTTGTTGATGCGCGTACAGCTCGCTGTGCCCAATAATAATTTCATCGTTGGTGATCTCTTTAACCAGATGTTCACCATGCATGGAACAACTATGATCTTCTTAGGCGTTATGCCTTTGACATCAGCCTTTTTTAACTACGTTGTCCCCCTGCAGATCGGCGCTCGTGACGTCGCTTTCCCACGCCTGAATGCATTCAGTCTCTGGGTATTTATTGCTGGGGCTGTCTTTATTAATATGAGCTGGTTCCTGGGTGGCGCCCCCAACGGCGCTTGGGTCGGTTATCCGCCCATCACATCCGTCCAGTTCAACGTTGGCCACAACTCTGACTTCTGGGCTATTGGCCTGATTACACTGGGTGTGGCTTCCGTTGCAGCTTCGCTTAACTTTTTCACGACAATTGTCAATATGCGCGCTCCGGGCATGACCCTAATGCGCATGCCGGTTTTTGTCTGGATGACGATTATTACGAACGTCCTGATCCTGCTGGCTTTCCCGCCGATCACCATCGCGCTGTTACAGCTGATTATGGATCGTACCTTTGGCGCGGCCTTCTTTGATTACAACAAAGGCGGCATGCCGATTATGTGGCAGCACTGGTTCTGGGTCTTCGGTCACCCCGAAGTTTATATTCTGATCCTGCCGCCAATGGGCATCGTTTCTGAAATTCTGCCCACCTTCTCACGCAAACCCTTGTTTGGTTATCCGTTGATCGTTTTCTCTGGCGCCTTTATCGGCTTCATGGGCTTTGCGGTCTGGAGCCATCATATGTTCACCACCGGCATGGGCGTTGTTGCGGTTCTGGCATTCTCTGTCACAACCTCCATCATCGCTGTTCCGACTGGTGTCAAGATCTTCAACTGGCTGGGAACAATCTGGGGCGGCAACCTGCGTATGGAAACTCCCATGCTCTATGCTCTGTCCTTTATTGCTATGTTCTCAATCGGTGGATTCAGCGGCATCATGCACTCTGCAGCTGCCACTGATTTCCAGCAGCACGACACTTACTTCATCGTCGCCCACTTCCACTACGTGTTAATCGGCGGCGCGATTTCAGGTCTGCTTGGTGGTATCTGTTACTGGTATCCCAAAGTTACGGGGCGCATCCTGGGTGAAAAACTCGGTGTTCCCGCGTTCTGGCTGTTCTTCTTTGGTTTTAACGCCACTTTCTTCCCGATGCATATCGTGGGCCTCAACGGCATGCCTCGCCGCATCTATACTTATGATTCGGCAATGGGCTTTGATAAGTGGAACCTGTTTATCTCGGCTAGCGCTTTTGTCTTGGCGTTCAGCTTCTTGCTGTTCTTCATCAACATGTACTGGTCTTATAAACATGGCGAAATCGCCGGTAACGATCCTTGGGATGGCCGCACGCTGGAGTGGAGTATTCCTTCACCGCCACCGGTTTATAACTTCGCTGTTACACCTACTGTCACCCATCTGGATGACTTCTGGCACAAAAAACAGACTGGACAAGCGGCTCCTGAGTCAGATGGCCAGCTGATTCATATGCCTCTGCCTTCGTACTATCCGCTGATCAGTGGTGTCGGTATGTTTATCATGTCGATGGGCATGGTTTACCTACGCGATCATCTGGTCGTTGCGACTGTCGCATCAGTAATCGGCTTCCTGGTACTGCTCTTCTCTATCTATGGTTGGGCGATGGAAGGACCGGGGGCTGAGTACCTCGATCCCAACAAAAAGACGGGAGCCTATAACTAATGAGCAGCGCAGCCGTTCATTCTACCCATCATGGACATGATGATCACCATCATCATGAAGAATATTCCTACACAGGGACACCAAACAAGAAAATCATGATGTGGGCTTTCCTGGCCTCTGACTGTATGTTCTTTGGCACCCTGATCTCAACCTATATTATTTATCATGGCAAAAGCTTGGCAGCTCCGTATCCGGTGGAAGTTCTCGACATCCCCGTGACCACTGCCAGCTCCTTTGTACTGCTGATGAGCAGCTTGTTGATGGCGCTGACTGTAGCAGCCATCAACCGTGATGAC
The DNA here is from genome assembly GCA_913773825.1 of Candidatus Sericytochromatia bacterium. GTDB lineage: Bacteria > Cyanobacteriota > Sericytochromatia > UBA7694 > UBA7694 > CAJYHH01. Next base: position 4,373 of record CAJYHH010001026.1, read on the forward strand.
CTCAAGAAGTTCCGTCTCTGGATCTTCCTGACCTGCGTTTTCGGCCTGATCTTCTTAGGCTTCCAGTCCTTTGAGTTCACGGAGTTTTATCATCAGGGTCTGAGAATTCAGACAAATCTATTCGGTTCAACCTTCTTCACGATGACTGGCACACACGGTTTGCACGTTGCACTTGGTGTGCTCTGGCTGGCCTCCTGGTGGATTTATTCCTTCTTTGGAGACATGCGAGGTAAGGCAATCGATATTGAAGTGACGGGTCTATACTGGCACTTCGTAGACATTGTCTGGATCGTGATCTTCACGGTCATCTACCTGGTTGAATTTGTTGGAGTAGGAGCATAACCATGAGCGCAGAAGCTTCCCTTCATAGTTCTAAAGGTCACGGCTCTCATGAGCACGAACAGCACGATCATGTGCCGACCTACATCAAACTTGCCGTCGTTCTCTCTGTTCTTACAGGGGTGGAAGTTGCAATTCTGTATGTCGCACTACCTGACGCACTGATGCTGACAGGCCTGTATGGCCTGGCTGCAGTTAAGTTTGGACTGGTTGTGGCGATGTTTATGCATCTAAAGTACGACAATAAAATGCTCACAGGCATCTTCTTTGCCGGCTTTACGATTGCGCTTGCGACAATGGCCGCAATGATTGCGCTGATTAATTATCAGCCTTCAAAAACGTCCATCCACGTCAAAGACTCCAAACAACTCGCCGCTCTTAATGCTGGTGATCCGACCAAAGGCCCTGATGTCTTCATGGCAAAGGGCTGTGCTGCCTGCCACGCGATTTCTTCTGTACCTGGTGCAGTTGGGGCAGTTGGGCCTAAACTCGATGGTTTAGGCCAGCGCGCAGCTTCGCGAAACGGAAAACCTGCGGCTGATTATATTCGTGAATCGATTGAAAATCCTAATGCCTTTGTGGTTGAAGGATATCCGGCCGGCTTGATGCCAGCTAACTTGAAGAGCACGATGTCAGCTGACGAGTATAAAAACCTGGTGGCTTTCCTCGAGAAATTATGAGTATTTTAGACCTCATCTGTCCGCCTGCTTTTGCTCATACCGGAATTGTGCCCGTCACGGTCTCAGCTTCGGTTTGGTGGGAATGGCGGCTGGAATGGGGTCTAATCTTCATTCTGGCATTTGTGGCCGTTGGCTACCTGCGCGTTGTGCGTCAGGCAGCAACGGCCACAGAACACGCCTTTTCACGGGTTCATGCAGCTAAATTTTATGCAGGTCTGCTGATTTTATACATTGCAGCAGCCTCACCCATTGACCGTATCGGTGAAGAGTATCTTTTCAGCATGCATATGGTCCAACACAATCTGTTTATGTATATCTGTGCAAAACTCCTGCTATCGGGTATCCCTGATTGGGCTGCTCGCTACTGGTATAACGCATCAGGTATTTTACGACGCCTCTACAGTCTCATCAGTCATCCGTTGCCAGCCTGTCTGGCGTTCAACTTGGTCTTTACTCTCTGGCATATTCCCTTTTTATACGATTGGGCCCTGCAAGACAGAATGGTTCATAACGTTGAACATCTGACCATGATCGGAACTGCTCTGATGCTCTGGTTACCACTTTGGAGCCCATTGACCGAGCGTCGTTTGAACTACCCCATGCAGATGTTCTATCTGATTGCGATCGCAATTGCCCAGTTGCCTGTCTTTGCCTATGTCACCTTCTCTCCTGAAGTGCTGTATCCCACGTATGAAATGGCTCCGCGTCTGACTTTACTCACCGCAGCCCAGGATCAGCAACTTGGTGGAGTGTTGATGAAAATCAACGGCATGCTAGTGCTTTTTGCCGCGTTTATTAGCGTAGCTATGCAATGGTACAATAGCGAACAAAATCAAACAGACTCTCAAGATGCCCGTGTTCCGGCTCAGCCTGCACAGGCAACTTAAACTCTTCTAAAACAGAAAAACACGTTTGCCCACGAAAAAGTACGAGAAAGGTACGCGACAATGAAACCGGCCGATCAATTAAAAGTGATTGCCCTTGCCTTTGTATCGATTATCGTGATGATTGGCGTCATCACAGCAGTGTCGATTAAGACCACCGAAGCAGTCGCCAGCCACGGCGGCGGTCATGGAACCGAAACCCATTCCACCGAAGGTGAGCACGCAGCGCCTGCTGAAGCTAACCATAGCACTCCCGGCGCCGAACACGGCAGCGAAGCCAAACCCGCTGAGCAGAGCCATGAAGCAGCTCCTGCTGAACACGGTACTGAAAGTAAGCCAGCCGAACACAGTTCTGAAAGCAAACCAGCTGAACATGCAAGCGAAACCAAAACTGGTGAACATGCAACTGAAGCTAAACCGGCTGCTGATGCAGCTCATTCAGCTGACAAAGGTGAAACCCACACGGCAACTGCAAGTGGCGGCAATGTTGAAGCAGGAGCCAAAGTCTTTATGACCAAAACCTGTTCAACCTGCCATACCGCCACAAAAGTCAAAGCCGCTGGCACCATTGGCCCTAAACTGGATGGTCTCGGCGCAACTGCAGCTAAACGCGAAGCTGGTATGTCGGCTGAAGACTATATCAAGCAGTCAATTGAAGATCCCAATGCCTTTGTCGTTGAAGGATTTACCAAAGGTCTGATGCCACCTCTGCGTAGCACGATGAGCGATCAGGAATTTAAAGATCTGGTTGCGTTCCTAGGCAGTCTCTAATCTTTTAAAGTCTAATTTAACGGCGGGCCAGATGGCCCGCCGTTTTGCTATGTTTGATGAGTTAGGGCGGAACTAAGGGCGCTTAAACACAATATGATGTTCTCCGGGTTCAAGCCAAACCGCCTGTTGAAAGCCATTGGCAAACTCAAGCTCAGCGGGCTGACTATCCACCATCACCTGACTATCGTCGCGCAAAGGATCTGCAATCACCAAATACCCCGCTTGAGGAGCTCTAATCAACAGCTCATTTTCAGCCAGGTAATGAAGTGGAACATCTTTACTAGCAGAGGAAAGAGAAACGGAAAAATGACGAGAGTTTTCGATGGCCACTTGCTGAAAAGGTTTTAAAACACCAGGACGAGCCAGCAAACCGACAAACTCATCAAATGAATCAACAGAAATAAACTCACTGCGAAAATAAACACGCGGCAAATAAAATCGCTTTTCAATTGCCACAAACACTAAAGGATCACCCAACTGAAACAAAAGCTGATAAGCCTGAGGAGCAGAAGACATCAAAGCAGCTCCCGTGTCAGGATCTGCCAGCAAAAAACGAACAGCAAAAAAATTTTCAATCATTCGCTGACGATAACGATGTTGTTCAGGTGAGCCCATCGGCTGGCTGTAAATCTGCCAAAGTACTGTCTCTCGTTGCGTAAGTTTGGGACGAGGGGATTCAAGAGCTGTTAAGGCTTTTAGTAAGGACGTTAAAGCATTGGATTGATTCTCTAGCTCAGCGTTAAAAGTCATTCCGATATAGTCATGTGTCAGGGGGCAAATCCCTAAAGTCCGATCTGCTCCACCTTGATTCATCATCAAAACATGACGATGTGTTTCGGCGGCATCTGCTGACTGACCAGCCAATATTAAACTCAAGCCTGTTAAAAGTCCCCAAAAGCCTTTTGAATATGACATGTGTTTATTATTCCCAGATTGCTTGGCAAATACAACGGGAACTCACTTTTAATTCAGGGGTCTATAAATCAAATATCACTCAAGGAAACGTCCATGAATCCCTCAAGGTTTAAACGCATCAGTAAGTTTCTAAGTCTTGTGCTCAGACACGAACCAGACAAAATTAATCTCCAGCTTGATCCTCAAGGCTGGGCTGACGTTGACGAATTACTTAGCCAAATTAATTTAAAGGCCTTTAGTCTGGATCGTCAAACGCTGGAACGGGTTGTGAGTGAAAATGACAAACAGCGCTTTGCTTTTAGTTCTGATAAGACTAAAATTCGCGCTAGCCAAGGTCATACAATTGAAATTGAGCTGGACTATACACCCGCTGAGCCACCCGAAATGCTTTATCACGGAACAACCTCAGCTGTGCTGGCCCAGATTAAAAAAGACGGTCTGCAAAAACGCAAACGCCATCATGTGCATCTTTCACAAAATCGTGACACAGCCCTTGCCGTAGGCAAACGTCATGGCCCACCTGCTATTCTAACTATTCAGGCTGGCTCAATGCATGAAGCCGGCCATAAGTTTTACCGCTCAGCTAACGGTGTTTGGCTAACTGACAGCGTTCCATCAGAGTTTATCTTGTTTCCCTGACAGGAGTACCCGCAAACCGATCAACAAGTGTGAGTGCAGGTCCAGTCATATAAGTTGTAACCAAAGCCATTAAAACCAGAATCGTAAACATCTCAGCATTTAAAATACCCAGATCATAACCGATATTCAGTACAATCAGCTCCATCAGACCCCGAGTGTTCATCAAAATACCCACTCTAAAAGATTCAGCCCAATTCTGGCGCGCGACACGGGCAGCCATAACAGAACCACCAAGCTTACCTAAAATGGCGGCACTGATAACCAAGCCTGCAGTGACCCAGAGGCCCGGCTGATTTAATAAACCAATTTGAGTGCGTAAACCTGTAAAAGTAAAAAACAAGGGTAATAAGATAAGCAAGCTGATAGATTCAACTCGTTCAATAAAAAATTCGCGAAACTGCCGATCAATTGGCATAATTGCACCAGCTAGAAAAGCACCAAACAAAGCATGAATCCCAATCAATTCAGTAGTCAGGGCTGACAACAAAACAAAGATTAAAACACCAGCGACAACATCTTTGGGCAGACGGCCTTCTAGATCTAATTGGGAGCCCAAACGATGAGACATCCAGGGTTTGATCAACCATAACATCACAGTGATATAGATCACCGACAGCCCAACAGTGACAACAGCAGCAATAGGAGATTGAGCACTGACAATTGCAACTACAAAAGCCAATAAACACCAAGCCGTGACATCATCAATGGCTGCACATGTTAAGGCAAGGGAGCCAAAACTGGTTGTATAGAGATTACGCTCTTGAATAATTCTTGCCAATACCGGAAAAGCTGTCACACTCATCGAGATGCCCATAAACAGAGCAAAAGATAAAAATGAAACACCTCTTGGCGCAAAACCTTGATAAAGCATTAGGGCAAGCCCAATACCAAGTAAAAACGGAAACACAATGCTGACATGACTAATCAGCACCGCAGAGTGAGTTTTTTTCTTAAGCAGTTCTTGGTCTAGCTCAAGGCCAATGATAAACATAAAAAACATTAAACCAAGCTGGCTGAGAAACTGCAGAGGCTGGAGGGATTGGGCAGGAAACAAAAAAGCACTGAACTCTGGCAAAATCATTCCTAATAGCGATGGCCCAAGTAGAATACCCGCTAAAATTTCGCCCATAACAAAGGGCTGCCCAATTTTTTTAGCTAACATCCCTACAATTCGACTGGCCGTAACAATCACCAATATCTGCATAAAAAACAGAGCAAGCGGATGCTGAAGATTATCAAGTAAAGAACCTG
>CAJYHH010001027.1 GCA_913773825.1 Candidatus Sericytochromatia bacterium
GCGCAGATGTTTCTGCTGGGGCTCGGGCTTATGGCTGGCTGGCAGTGTCTTATTCAGCGATGCAATTTTTATTTGCGCCTTTATTAGGGGCTTTATCTGATCGCTATGGTCGCAGGCCGGTTTTGCTCATTGCAGCACTGGGTTCGGGGATTGATTATTTAGTCATGGCCTTAGCACCTACTTATGCCTGGTTATTAGCCGCCCGTTTAGTTTCGGGCATGACCGGGGCCAGTTTAAGCGTTGGCATGGCCTATATCGCTGACGTTACCCCGCCTGAAAAACGCGCTCAGAGTTTTGGTTTAGTCGGTGCGGCTTTTGGTTTGGGTTTTATTCTGGGGCCTGCTGTAAGTGGCTTATTAGGCCAGGTTCAGCTGACCTTGCCTTTTTATCTGGCAGCACTGCTGACATTGGGTAATTTTTGTTATGGCTGGCTGATTTTGCCAGAGTCACTGGCACCTGAAAACCGTCGGGCATTTAGCTGGCGCCGGGCTAATCCGGTTGGCGCGTTTAAACTTTTATTTAGTAGTCCGCTGATGCTGAGGCTGGCGGCGATTTACCTGTTGTTTAATCTGGCCCAGGCGGGTTTAGAGAGTACTTGGGTGCTGTTTACTAAATATCGCTATGGCTGGACGCCTTTGCTAAACGGTTTATCGCTGACAATGGTTGGCGTCTGTGCCGCTTTGGTTCAGGGTTTGCTGATTCGGCGCCTGATGCCTCGCTTGGGCGAAAAAAAGCTGATGTTAATCGGCTTGTTAACGGGGATTGTGAGCTTTGCGCTTTATGCTTTGGCGAGCCAGGGCTGGATGGTCTATCCGGTGATGATTTTAAACAGCCTGATGGGCTTAGTGGGTCCGGCTACTCAGGGCTTATTATCGCGTGAAACAGCGGCTGACGAGCAAGGGGCCCTGCAGGGCGCATTATCAAGCCTGAGTACGCTTTCGCGGGCCATTGGCCCTTTAGTTGGCACCAGTCTGTTTGCTTACTTTACTGCACCAACTGCGCCAATTAAGCTGGATGGTGTGGCTTTCTGGCTGGGCTCTGGTTTGCTTGTATTGGCGTTATTATTGACTTTGCCTTTGTTTTATCGTCTTCGTCAAAGTAGAGAAATTTAACTGTCCCAGGCTGTCTATGCCTAAAGCCTGTTAGGCATCTGGCAAGCTTTACGCTATTCTGTACAGCATGCCAAAGTTTACGCTCCCTGTTTTGCTTTACCAATGTCCGCTTGACGAAGGCCAGTGGCTAAGTCGGGCTTTGTTCTGGCCAGAAATCAGCACGCTGTCAGCTACAGCTGAAGCAGGGGCAAAAAGAATCTCGCGTTTATTGCAAGAGCAGGCCACAAAGCTGGATGCTGACCAGATTTTTCGCCGTCAGATCAGTGGGCAACCAGAGATTGTGACAGTCAGCTTAGAGCAGTCCCCGCCTGCTAAGCGCACGCCAGGCTGGACTCAAGCGTTAGAGCTGCGTTTTGAAGCGATTCAGTGGCAGCATGATGCGAAACACTGCCTGGCCTGGGTGCCTGAACTCAATCTCGAAGTGCAGGCCCGCCATTTTGAACAATTGGCTGAACGTCTACCGATTCGTCTTGGCGAGGCTCTACAGCGTAGTAAAACACCTGAGCAGCTAAGTCGGCTGCTGTTGCAGCAACGGGCAGGTGAAGGCTTTTTAACGCGTTTAAATCTGGATTTGCAGTTGCCGACCACTCTGCAGCGCGCTGAAGCTCAGATCTCTGCCAAACAAGCAGAGCGTTTAGTGATGGCTGATTGTGGCAAAGATCTCAGTCAGTCAGATAAACATCCTTTACCTCAGGCTTTTGAACTGGATTCAGAAGTCCAGCGCCTGGTACAGCTCTTAAGTGGGCGTCATGGGCGCTCTGTCTTATTAGTCGGGCCATCTGGAGTCGGTAAAACCGCCTTGATCTATGAACTGGTGAGACAGCGCCAAGCGCTTAAATTGCCCTGGCAGACGGTGTGGGAAACCTCTGGATCGCGTTTAATTGCCGGCACAACAGGGTTTGGCAAATGGCAGGAACGCTGCCAAAAGCTCGTTAGCCAGGCGCGTAAACACCAGGCGCTGGTGCTGTTGGGGAATTTACACGAGCTGGCGGAAGTCGGCAAAGGCGGCGGCAGTCAGCTGGGGATTGCTGGGTTTTTGCGCTCTTCTCTGGCGCGGGGTGAACTGCTGGTGATGGCTGAATGTACCCCAGAACAGCTGACTTTATTAGAGCGTGAAGATCCGCAGTTAATTGAAGCGTTTAGTCGTTATGACTTATCACCGCCCCAGCCTGAACGCTCAGAAAAAATCATAGCGGCTGCCGCCAAGCAGTTGGCTAATCAGCAAAAAATAGAACTTGAAGCTTCAGCGCTTCAGACTTTGGAGCGTCTGCATCGTCGCTATGGCAGTTATTCGGTTTATCCAGGCCGTCCGCTGCGATTTTTGCGAGCGCTGATGGGGGATCTAAAATCAGGTGAAAGCTTAAACGCAAATCTGGTCCAAACACGCTTTGCGGCTGAAACCGGTCTGCCGGGGTTTTTGCTCGATCAGCAACAGCCTTTTGATGCTAAGGCAGCGCATAGCTGGTTTGAGCAGCGCGTCCAGGGCCAGTCCCAGGCAATTGGGCCCTTAGTCGATTTATTGGCGCTTTTGCGGACCCAGCTGACCCAGCGCCATAAGCCTCTGGCTTCGCTGATGCTGATTGGCCCAACCGGTACCGGCAAAACAGAGCTTAGTAAAACCCTTGCCGAATTTTTATTTGGCGATCGCCGCCGTTTATTACGGCTGGATATGAGTGAATACGGGGATGGAATGGCTGCTGGACGCTTAATTGGGGGGCCTGGATTTGGCAGTGAAGGTCTGTTAACCTCTCGGGTGCGCGAACAGCCTTTTAGCGTGATTTTATTGGATGAACTTGAAAAAGCCCATCCGACTTGTTTTGACTTGCTTTTGCAAGTGCTTGGCGAAGGCCGTCTGACAGATGGACGTGGTCGCACCGCTGATTTTACCAATGCGGTGATCATCATGACGTCTAATCTCGGCGCTGCGGGCTTTGGCCGTCCTGAGCCAGGCTTTGGAACAAGTCAGGCCGCGCAGTCAGGCACACGGGCTGAAGCCCATTTTAATCAGGCTGTTAAGCAGTTTTTGCGGCCTGAAATGTACAATCGGATTGACCGGATTATTCCCTTTTACCCGCTTGATCAAACCACTGTGCGCTCGCTGGCCAAACGTGAATGGCAAAAAGCTTTAAATCGTGATGGGCTGCTGACCCGTCCGATTCAGTGTCAGGTCAGTGAAGCTGTGTTTGAACAGCTGGCTTTAAAAGGCTGGGATCCTCGCTATGGGGCACGACCGCTTAAACGTACCCTTGAGCGTGAAGTATTAGTGCCGCTTTCAGAAGCTTTAAATCGTTATCCTTTACGTCAGGAGCTTGAAGCCCGTTTAGAGCTCGTAGACGGCGTGATTCAGGTAGAAGTAAAAGGCCGCCAGGCGACTGCGCCTGTGCAGATGGCGATGCCGATCAGTGCGAGCCAGCTGCGCCGACGGCTTCAGCAATTGCGTTTACATCCGCTGGTTCAGCAATTGGATAATCAGCTCTTGCGGATTCGTCAGTTAAAGCGTCAGATTGAACGCCGCCCGCGTCAGCCCCTTGAGCCGGAACAACAGCGTGAGCTTCAGGCCTATTCAGGTTTAAATCGCTTACTGGAATTACTCAATCAGATTGAAAACCGCTGTCAGCAATTAGAACTCTCCAGCTGGCAAACTTTGTTTCGGGAAGCCGCTCCAGCTGAAACGGAGATTCAGAAATCTAAACAAGCTGAGCTCTCTGATTTACGCCAGTCGCTAGAAAGCTTAGTGCTCGGGCTTTATCAGCAGCAGTTTAGTGAGCCCAATCGCGTGTGTCTGACTTTTATCAGTACGGATTATCACTGGCTTAGCGAGCTGGTTCAAAACTATGTGAAGTTAGCTGAGCAGCGTCAGGAAAAAGTGGTGATGTCGGTTTATCAGCCGCTTGCTTATGAACCCGTTGCCGGACAAGTTGATGAAAGTCCTGAGCAAAAATTTTATTGGCGTGTTCAGGATAAAGCCCTGGAATGGCTCCACCAGATGCCACGTCAGGTCTTAGCGCTGGCGCTGGAATGGGATTCAGAAGGCGCAAGGGCGTTTTATCATCAGGAAGCTGGCAGGCATCTTTATCAGTTTGATCATCTGGACCGCAATAGTCAAAAAAGTTCAAAAAATGCGGCTCAGGTTTTGATTCAAGTTAGCGATCGTCTTGATCAGCAGAGCTCGCTTTTGCCCGGGGGGCAGTTGCGCGCCTGGATTGAACAACAGCCTTTAAGACGCAGTTTTTTTGTGCGCGATGAGCTGGTTAAAGATGAATATTTAGCTCAGCCTTTGACGTTTCCCTATCTGAATTATCTGGCTGTGCTCAGTCAGGCGATGGGGGATTTGCTTAAAATTGAGCTGCAGAAGATTTGGCTGGCTGAGGAATCTGAACCATGAGCGGAATGAAAGTCAATTTGCCGCTTTACATTTTTGAGCAACGGGCTGAAGGCTTGTTTACGGTTCGACCTTTGTTTCTGACACAGCCTTCAGTTATAGCAAAAGCGCAGGCTGAGCATCAGGCCAGCAAAGATTTAGAAGTCAGCCATAAAAATCTGCATAAAGCGCTTGAAAAGCTCAATTTAGAGCTGCGTAAGCGCCTGCGTGAACTGGGTAAACAAGCTCGTCATGAAGCTTTAGCGGCTTTGGTCATGGCTCCCCATGTACGTGCTGAAAGCCTTAAGCTTGAGCTTTATCTTAGACGGCGGAGTCTCAAGCTGCGTCTGTTAATGCTCAGTTTTGAACTGCAGGGCCGTAAAGTGGTGATGTCGCCTCAGATTCCCGAACTCTGGTTTTTGCTGGAACGCGGTAAACAGCTGGCTTTAGAAGCTGAAGCCGTTTATACCGCTTGGTTTCGCCAGCTTGAAAGCGCTGATCCGAGTCTTTTACAGGGCAGCCGCTGGGGACTTGGTGAAAAAGACCATGCCTGGATCAGTGAGTTAGAGCTTGAGTTTTCGCCTCGTCAGGCTTTGCCCAAAGCGATGGACCTACGGGCTTTGATGGCGCTGTTTAGCTCACAGGAAAAAGGCGATGGCGAAGCTGAATTAGATTCAGTGGGCCGCTGTTTAAACTGGCTCTACCCAGACGGTTTGACGCCCGCAATTGGTCGCGAAGCTGAAAAGGCGCAGCTCTTAGACTGGCTACAGCATCTGGATAAGCGGCCTGTGGTGGTGATTGGGCCTGCTGGGGTGGGCAAAACCAGCCTGGTTCATGCCTGTGTGGCCGAGATGACCCGTCAGCGCCGTAATCAATGGGGCTCTAAACAAAATATCTGGCAGTTGGCTCCGCAACGCCTGATCTCTGGGATGTCTTATGTCGGGCAGTGGGAAGAGCGCTTATTGGCGATTTTAGAGACGGCTGTCAGTAAAGACCTGACGCTGTTTTTTGATGATCTGCCAGGTTTGTTTAGTGCAGGTCAGTCAGCGGATTCCAGTCTGAATGTAGCCCAGATTTTACGCGCTTGGATCGAAGAACGCAAAGTCAGAGTACTGGCTGAAGCCACGCCCGAAGCCTGGCAATTAGTAACAGAGCGCGATCGGGGTCTAGCGGATCAGTTTACGGTGCTGCAGCTCCAGACCCCCTCAGAAGCTGAGTCTCTGCCGATGCTGCTTGAGCTGATGCGCCAGCTGGAAGCTGAGCAGCGCTGTCAGTTTTTACCTCAGGCTTTGTTGCTGATGATGCAGCTGCTGCAGCGCTTTGTCAGAGATTCTGTGTTGCCCGGTAAAGCCGCGCGTTTACTGCGTCAACTGGCCAGTCGTTACCCCAAACAAGAAATTGGGCGTGAACAGGTCTTAGAGGCGTTTGGACATTTTAGCGGCCTGAGTTTAGAGCTGCTCGAAACCGAAAAACCGCTCCGCCGGGATGACATTATTCAGGCTTTGCAACAGCGTGTTATGGGCCAGCGGCATGTGATTGAGCTGTTAAGCGAACGGGTCAGTTTAGCCCGAGCCAGATTAAACGACCCTGAGCGTCCGCTGGTCAGTTTCTTGTTTTTGGGTCCAACCGGTGTGGGTAAAACGGAGTGTGCAAAAGCTCTGGCTGAGTATCTTTACGGCAGTGAAGAGCGTTTGCTGCGTTTTGATATGAATGAATATGGCACAGCTTATGCGGTTCAACGCCTGATTGGCACATGGCATGAGCCTGAAGGTCTGTTAACTTCAGCGGTCAGGCGTCAGCCCTTTGCGGTGTTGTTATTTGATGAAATTGAAAAAGCAGATCCGGCTGTTTATGATTTGCTGCTGCAGGTTCTGGGCGAAGGGCGCTTAACCGATGCCCGCGGCCGCACCGCTGATTTTACCCAGACTTTGATTATTCTGACTTCTAATTTAGGGGTGCGGGAATCCCGTCAGAATCTGGGGTTTGGTAGTGGCACTGCCGCTGATGCCGCCCAGCAAGTCGCTTATCAGAGCAGCTTTGTCAAAACAGCTGAAGCTTTTTTTCGGCCTGAGTTTTTTAACCGCCTGGATGGCATTGTGCCTTTTGACAGTCTGAGCCGTGAAGAAATTGGCCAGATAGCAGCGCTTTTAATTGCTAAGCTGTTTGCTCGCGAAGGCTTAGTCCGTCGCCGCAGTATGCTGAGGATTCAGCCTGCCGCCATGGAGCAGGTGGTTGAGCTGGGTTATCACCCACAGCTTGGTGCCCGTGCGCTTAAACGCGCTCTGGAACGTCAGTTGGCCCAGCCGGTGGGGATGGCTTTAGCTGAGATGTTGCCTGAAACCCCTACTTTAATTACGGTGCTGGCGGGCCAGCCGGAGCTGCAAGTCAGGGTCCAGCCCCTGAGTCAGCCTGAGCCTAAACCTTTTGCTGATGTTTGGCAGGGTCGTCGTCCAAAAGAGCTTTGGCAGGCCTTGTTGGACTGGAGCCGGTCTTTATTAGCTGAAAGCTCTGGTCGTCAGGCTGAACAGGCTGCTCAGGGCCAAGAGCAGGCTTATCATCAATTAATGCTGAGGCAATTCTGGCATGAGCTTAGAGAGAGTTTACAGGACTTAAGCCCTGCGTTTGAATCTCAGGCTTTGCAAACTGCTGGGCATCTGGGTTTTAAAACTCGCCAGATGCGTCATGGACGCGTCAGCTGGAAATCAGAGCGCATGGATTGGCAAAATCTATTTGCCGCTCATGACTTAAATGCGGCCTTATTAGAGCTGTTACACAGTTATCAGGACACAACGCCAGCTCTTAAAGCGCGTTTAGAAGCTTTGGCTGCTCGCTGTAGTTTGTTTTTGACCTTACAGGCCAGTCAGAATCAGACCTGTGGACGTTGGTTAGTGGTTTTAAAAGCCGCTGATGAACACAGTGTAAACGTGCTTGCACAGCAGGCCCGATTGCTTAAACATGCCTTGCAGCAAGTGCCTGGGCTGGACTGTGAACAGCTTGAAGAACTACATCGGCTGGACCGCCGTTGTTTACTGGTAGAAGGCTTACATGCTCCTGCCCTGCTGAGCTGGGAGCAGGGTTTACATTTACATGTGGGCAGCGATAACCGAATGATGCCAATAGAACTGACTTATCAAGCTTTTGCAGAGCCTCTGGAACTTGATGACAGCGCAGAGTTTACCCGTTCTGAGGTGATCAGGCTTTATCATGCCAAGGGGCCTGTCTTAGATTGGCGCAGCGGTGACATCTGGGAGCTGATGCCCGGGCCGGAAGATTTGTTTGAAACCTGGCTGCGCTTACTTGATCCACCAGCAGAACTGATCGGGGCGGGGCTATAAAAATGTCCAAACAGATTCCTGTAACGGTTTGCCTGTGGCGCGATGCTGGGGGCTTGCTGGGTGGCTGCTTGGCTGAGTGGCCAGATATTGTCGCTTTGGGTCAGGATCAGCGTGAAGTACTCAGCCAGCTTCAGGCTTATGTGGACTGGCAGGCAGAAGAGCAGCCCTGGCGGTTTTATCCCGATTTTTTGATCCCTGAGCTGAGGTTGTTTAAGATTGAGGTTTATCCCGAATATCGCGTGGCTGAAAAAATCTACCCTGGTTCTGATCCGCTGCTGCTTAGAGTGCCTTGTTTAACGGGCCAGACGCGGATGGGGCAAATGATGGTCAGCCTGCCTTTGCAGCGGCTCCTGTTTCATTGTCAGGAGCCCGCTGCGCTTGAAAAACTCGTCAAACATTTTGTCCAGCAGGCTCTGCGTGGTCAGACCACTCAGCAATTAAGCCGTCAGCTCAGCCCCCCTCAGCTTTGGCTGGAATCTGTAGTCTATAAACAGCGTGATTTAGATCGCTTTTATGCTGACGATACAGCGCCTGAAAATCTCAGTCAGGTGGCAGAACCCTTTGGCGATAAAGCTTCTCGCCGTCAATTTGGCCGGGCCTGGGAACGTGAAGGATTGCTGCGGGATTTAACTAATTGGCTGCTCACGGAAAAAACGCCCATTTTGTTAGTGGGTGAGCCCGGTGTAGGCAAAACAACTCTGCTGGCAGAAGCTGTAAGAGAAGCTGAACGTAAGCAAAATCGCCAGCAGAGTCTATCTCAGGGTTTTGAATCAGATGCTCAGGCTAAAACGCCGCGCTTCTGGCTGACGAATGCCGGTCGTCTGATTGCTGGGATGCCTTATTTAGGTCAATGGGAAAAACGCTGTGAAGCTTTAATTTCAGAGCTTTCAGGTTTACGCGGAACGTTATGCATTGAAAATCTCAGCTCACTGCTGCGGGTTGGGGGTTCAGGTCCGGGTAACTCCTTGGCTGCGTTTTTTCTGCCCTTTTTGCAATATGGTGAGCTGCGTTTGATTGCTGAAGCCACGCCTGCTGAACTGGATGCCTGTCGCCGGATTTTACCGGGTTTTGTCGATAGCTTTAGAATTTTAAATGTGCCGCCGATGGATTCAGCCTCGACCTTGCGAGTGATGGAGCGCCTGCAGCGGATGTATCAGCAAGAAGGCGGGCCTGAAGTGGAGCGCGGCACCCTTGAGCAGATTAATTATTTGTTCCGGCGCTTTGCGCCTTACCGCTCGTTTCCGGGGCAGCCGGTGCGATTTTTACAGCAATTGTTAGAAGTTTATACCCGTCATGCGTTTAATCAGCTAAAGCCTCAAAAGTTAAGCAGTTTGGATGTGGTCAGGTTGTTTTCTGAGCGCACGGGGCTACCTGAGCCTTTTTTACGCGATGACTGGCCATTAGCCTACTCAGAAGTACTCAGAACCTTACAGGCGCGTGTCTTGGGACAGGATGCTGCTTGTGAAAGTGCGGCCCGCGTGCTGACGATGTTTAAAGCGGGACTTAACGATCCCCAGCGTCCACTTGGGGTGTTATTGTTTTGTGGCCCAACCGGAGTGGGCAAAACCGAGTTGGCAAAAGCGATGGCTGATTTTTTGCTTGGTGCGGCCCAGCAGGCTGATCATCATTCAGCCCATTCAGCTGGTACTGAGCGGCTGATTCGTTTAGATATGAGTGAATACAGCGGGCCTTTTGCAGGGACCCGTTTATTGACTGGCCCTGATGGTCGGCCAGCTGACTGGCTGCAGCGGATTCGTCAGCAGCCTTTTCAGCTCTTGCTCTTTGATGAAGTTGAAAAAGCCTCACCTGAAGTTTTTGATGTTTTGTTAGGTCTTTTTGATGAAGGGCGCTTGACAGACAGCTACGGTCAGTTATTACATTTTCAAAGCTGTTTGATTGTTATGACGTCTAATCTGGGTGCAGATGGCCCTGCTAACCTGGGCTTTAGCGGCAGACAGAGTTCAACAGATTCTCGTTATGCCAAAGCGGTTCAGGACTTTTTTCGGCCTGAGTTTTTTAATCGCCTGGATGCTGTTGTGCCGTTTAAAGCCTTAGGTGAAGCTGAAGTGCTGCAGATTGCTGAACAGGAGTTAAACAAACTGGCTCAGCGAGAAGGTCTGCAGCAGGCCCAGTTAAAACTGTCCTGGACCCCAGCTGTGGCTGAACATCTGGCGTCAGTGGGTTTTGATGCGCGTTATGGTGCCAGACCGCTACAACGTGCGTTAGAAAGTGAAGTGGCGGCCCCACTTGCCCATTTTCTGCTTGCCCAGTCAGGTCTAGAGCAGTCAGAAATACTGATAGATATTCACGATCATCAGCTGCTGATTCGCCTGGCCTGAGCCAAACAGAGGCTCATGATATAATTTCTTGCATGCTTGTGATTGAGGGTATGCATGTCGATTTTGCTTGGGCTTTGTCTGCTGTTAGTGATGCTCAGTCTGATTCTGGCTTTAAATGCCTTTACTCGCCTTGATAAGCTGCGTGACCAGAATTTGCTTATGCAAAAAGAACTGGGTTTGCTGCGTCAGGAGTATCAGCAGCTTCAGGAGCGCTTTTTAGGCATTCCGGCCGGTTCTGGAACAACAGCCGGAACAGCTGCGGCTGGATCTACAGCCAGCCCCGCTGCGGAGCAACAGTCAGAAGCAGAAACAAAAAGTCCTGAACAAGAATTACAAGAACAGCTGATGCAGTTTCAGACAATTATCGAAGCCTATCGTCATCAAAATGGCGGAAGTTTTCCTGCTAGTCTGGATAATCTGGCGGCTTATGCCAATCGCAACGGCCTGCAAAAAATGGTTGAAAATCCTTTTACTCATACTCGCAATCCCCTGATCAGCGAAGACGTCTGTCTGGATATCACCCATGATCTGATTGATGAAGGTCTACCAGAATATGCCGGTCGTTTGCTGTTTCAAGCTCATCTGGATGCCCGTGGCCAGGTCACAGGCTATTTTTTAACCGGCCTCGACAACCGCGGTATGTTGCTTAAACGTCCTGACGGCGAAGCCCTCACCATCAGCCACCAAGGCTAAACCTAAAAGCCCATCACTAGCCTGATCCTGGCATGTTGCTGCATTCTCTTCTCACCCACCACTCACAACCCAAAACCCACAACTCTTAAAGTATAATGCCTCCCGGCCGGTTCCCTTTTTAACCCTTGCTGGCCAGAAAAGGATCTATCAGCTTATGTCTCACAGCATTCATCCTGCCCACACGTTTTTGCTTCAAGAGGGCGACTGGTCAGCCTCCGGTATGTATTATGATCATCGTGGCTATGCCACTCCGATTACGGGCCAGGCCTGTATTCGCCATGAAGAAGAGCGCTGGCTTAACCGCAGCACCATGCAGCTTGAAACCGATCACCCGGTTTCATTTGAAAACATCTATGATATTGAACCGCTTGAACAAGGACTTGAAGCCACCATCTGGGAAACCCAACACGCCAGTCTGGGTCTGATGATGGGTACTTTGGTGATTGTAGATGACGCTCTGATTATGTCTTATAGCGCAGAGGGTGGTCATTATACTGGCAGCGAAACACTGCGCCGGATCGATGATGATCATTATCAGAGCTGGGGTGTACTCTGGCAAGGTGACCAGAAAATTTCCTCCTGGACCGCTCGTCTTGAGCGTTATAGCGTACCCGGACGTTAAACATGGCTAAGCACAATCGTAAAGCCCGCGGCGCTGGCCAGGCAAAATCAGACAAGTCTGCCAAAGCTCAGTCAGCGAGTCAGGTTAGCCAGACAACTGCAGCCGCTAAAAAATCCGGGCCTGGTGCTGTGCCGGCACGGATGATGGCTGGCGCGGATCGGTTTTTAACTTTGCTGGGCTTTTTTGTGCTGATTGCTTTTAGTATCTGGCTGGTCCCAACTTTAGGGCAGCGGCGGGGCCATGCTTTTGAGACTGCTGTGGCTGACACTGAAAAACTGCTGCGCCAGCCAGATGCTGCGCCGCTGTATCAGTCACTTGATCCAAGCGTGCGCTCCAGTCGCAGTGAAGCAGAAGTGCGTGCTTGGCTGAATTCATTGGGTGTTTTGGGGATTAAAGAAAGTCGTGTACTGGCTCGCCAGGATCTAAACGGTACAGGGACAGCTGTGATTCGTTTTCGCCAGTCTGATGGCCAGCCGGGTATTACCACTCTTAAGCTGATCCAGGCTCGCAGTTTAGATTTGCGCTCACCCTGGCATCTGGTAGATATCTGCCGCCCGGATCGCGAAGCGCGTACTCTGATGCAGAATTTTCAAAAACATCTGGCAGCGAATCAAACACAGCAGGCTCTGGCTCTGTTGCAGAATCCTGAACCCGCTCCGGGTGAAGCTTTGCTGACCAGCTCAAAAGAGCTGCTTAAGCCCGGCACCAGCTGGCAAGAGCTTGATGCCGGACGTTACCCCTGGGTCTTAGCGGGCAAAAGTCCAACAGGGCCGGTTTATGCTCAGATTGTCGAGCAGGTTGACAGCTGTAAGCTTCAGCTTGTCGATGTTTCAACCGGCGCCTGGGACTCGCCCACTCAGCCCGCCAGCGAATAAGCGCTGCAGCCTGGTTGTTACAACCTTGAAAGCAGAATTTTTCGCCACTCAGGCTTAAGCAAGGCTTCAATGTCATCGTTGTAGAGATACAGCTCTGTTGTGCCCTGGGCATAAGAGGCAATTTCGTAGACATTGTAGTAAAACATGAGGCCATTGGTGCTCATGGCCATGGCATCGGGCAGATAAAACTGATTTTGTTCAAAGTCATAGCCTGCTTGTTCAAGGCTCTGCCCTTCAGGCACGTCTTTTTGGCTGCGGAAGCTGGCTTCTGCAATTTTTAATAGCTCTGGCATTTTGCCAGGCAGGACGAGGTCTTTAAGGGTGATCGGAGCGCCCGTTTTCATATCAAAGCTATAGTACTGAGTTAAAGGCATGCCGTGAGCGCCACCGGTAAAATAATAGCTGCTCAGCTCAATGCAGACAAAGCGCTCGTGATAATCGTGAACACTAAATTTAACCTGCATCTCCCAGGGCAGATCAATACCCTGGTTGCGCATATTGCGAGCTTCGCCGAAAAAGGTATTGATGGCGGCATTAAGGTTGGCTTCACGGCTTTCACCCAGGCTCATACTTTCGAGGAGTTTGCTTTGAATCGTCTGATGAATCTGCTCACGCACTTTAGCGTCCCCTCTGAGTAAACTGGGGTATTCTACGTCGACATGGGCGCAGGATTTTTTACAATTGGGTTCAATCAGTTCCAGAGTATTAATGGTGTAAGCGGGAGTGGGATTATACAGGGCGGTGGCCAGGGCCAGGCCGCTAAGCAGGATTTTCATAAAGGCTCCTTAAAAGGCGTGTGGATAAATGACGGGTCTTATCGATGCTCTAGACGACACAAGAGACAAAACAATCAGGCAGAGTGTTCAGAGTATGAGTTCAGACCAAGATTGTTCAGATAGCTGCTGCATCATAACACTGCCAAGAAAAAAAGCCTCCTTATGGAGGCTCAGATCTCAACAAGCGTGGTTATGCCAATGAAAACTGTTTTAAGGACGCAGACGCGCGGCTAAAGTTCGGCCAAATAGCTCAGCGCTGTCATAATCTTCTGCGACAATTACGCGTCCATCTACAATCACGTCATCAGCTGCTGTTGCCGGGTTGCCAATTGAACGTGAAGGCACATAAACTCCTTGATTGGCCTGGATATACCAGCGGGTTGTCAGCGGGTAAGCGTTATTGACCACATTGGGCAGGTAAGGCCCACCTGTGACACGACGTCCTGCCAATGGACTGCTGCCGTTGACGCGGGCCCAGGCCAGGACCGATACACCGTGACAAATGGCGGTCAGATATTTGTTCTGGGCGCTAAACTCACCGATTAGCCGATTTACCGTGGCTTTGGTTGTCATGTTGCCGTTGTAGGGGGTATGAACATATTGGCCAGGAAAAGCGTACTGGTACTCTGACGAGCCCCAGCCACCGACAAAGAGAATGGCGGAATAGTCTTCAGAGCGAACCTGCTCCAGAGTCAGATCGGGCATTACCATACCGTTGCTGCTGCCTTGACCCGAGCTGGCGTGAGGAAAGCTTTGAATCCGTGAGCTTGCCGCAACTCTCACCTGTAAACCAGCGGCTTCAAGCTCAGCGCGTGGCACAGCATATTCGCGATAATAAAAATCCCGGTTGGCAATTACTATCAGCACAGGTTTAACCGGCTCTGGTGTTGGAACAGGTGTTGCAATCGGAGTCGGCACAGAAGTAGGGCGCGGAGTTGGAATCGGTGTGGGAACAGCTGTAGGGCTTGGGGTTGAGATAGGTGTTGCGATGGGAGTTGGGATCGCTGTGGGTTCAGGCTGAGCTGTCAGGCGGGTAAACAGTTGCTGAGCCAAAACCTGTCCCAGGCGATGACCGCTTTCGAAATTTTCGGCTGTAATAATCTGGCCGTCAACAAGGACATCATCAGCTGCTGTAGCCGGATTGCCAACTGAACCTGCTGCCAGCATGGTAGCACCATTGCTTTCTATCTGCAGGCGGGAAGTATTTGTTTGTTGGCTATTGATAATGGCTGGGGCTGTGCCGTTATAGCCCACTACACGCCGGCCTTGTAACGGACTGAAGCCGTTGACACGGGCATAGGCTAAAGCGGTTACACCATGACAAAGGGCAGAGACTTCTTTACCCTGAATCAGAAACTCGTTAATCAGACGATTAGCCTGCTCTTTGAGGGTTGTGCTGCCGTTATATAAGCTGTTGGTATAGCTGCCTGTAAACCCATACTGATAAATCGAAGCACCCCAGCCACCGACAAACAGAATTGCATCATAGTTTTGACTCTGGGCTTCACTCAACGCCAAATCAGGTGTGACCAGACCGCCGTCAGCTCCTTCACCAGATTGAACATGAGGGTGGGCGGTGCTGCGAGTGGCTGCTGCGACGCTTACCGCAACACCTGCTGCTTCAAGGGACTGACGAGTCTGGCTGTAATCCCCATAATGAAAGTCGCGATTGGCAATC
>CAJYHH010001028.1 GCA_913773825.1 Candidatus Sericytochromatia bacterium
CCAAAATTACGGGTCGTCTGAGCAGGCTGCTTGTTGATGAAGGGTATTCTGTTCGCACCGGGCAATTGCTGGGCGAGATCGAGCATACTGAGCTTGATGCTCAGATTTTACAGGCCCGGGCTGCTGCTCAGGCTCAAAAAGCGAACCTGGATCAGGTCATCAATGGCCCGCTACAGACTCAGATTACCCAGGCCCGAGCATCAGTTGCCCAGCTTGAAGCCAGTCTGGCCCAGCTGGAAACCAATGCTCAGCAAATGGAGCGCGATCTGGTTCGCCAGCAGTCACTGGTCAATGAAGGAGCGATTACTCAACAACAGTATGAGACGACTCGGACCCAGTTGGCTGCTCAACAGCAGCAAGTCAATGCCATGCGCCAGCAGATTGTGGGCTCACGCGCTAATTTACAGCAACAACTCGACGGCAGTCGTCCTGAGCAGATTACGGCTGCCAGAGCTCAGTACAATCAAGCTCTGGCTACTATTCGGCTTTATGAAGCTCAGCTCGGTAATTATCGTTTGATTGCCCCCTTTAATGGCATTGTGACGCGTAAGAGTCTTGATGCTGGTAGCTATGTTGGTCCGCCCAACCCTGTTTTAACCGTTGCTCAGAGCGGTCGCGCTGAAGTAGAGATGTTTTTGCCTGAACGCAATGTGGGAGATGTACGGACTGGTCAGGAAGTAGAAGTTCGCTCAACTTCAATGCCCAATCAAGTTCTTAAAGCCCGTATAACGCGCGTTTCACCAGTTGTTGATCCCCAGACTCGTCTGATCAGGCTGACAGCAGTGATGACTACCCCTCAGCAATTACGAGCCGGAATGTTGTTAGAGTGCACGATTGTGCTAAGAAGCCGTGCAAGCGCTATCACGATCCCACCTGAGGCTCTCATTACTCGCGATGACAAATTTTTTGTCTATGTCGTGGTTAATAATCAAGTGCAATCCAAGCCTGTGACGCTGGGTCTACGGACTCCTGATTATATTGAAATCCGTCAGGGTCTTTCAACTCAGGATCGCGTCATTGTCAGAGGCATAAGCTACGTTCAGCCAGGAGATAAAGTTCAGGTTCAGCAGGCCGCAGGCTCTGCTCCTGTTGCATCAACTGCTCCAGTTGCTTCGCCGTCTGCGATGGCATCACCAGTTACAAGTGATTCACCAGCTAAAGGAGGACAGTAGCGGTGGGACATAGCGGCCCTCAGAACGAGGGGGGATTTAATATCTCAGAGGTCGCTATTAAGCGGCCTGTTACGACGGTCATGATGATTCTGGTGTTGCTGGTAATGGGTTTAATTTCTTACCGGCAACTCCCCGTCGAGCTTTACCCAAACGTCGACTTCCCGATTGTCTCGATTACGACGACTTATCCGGGAGCCTCTGCGGCGGAAATGGAAACTCTGGTTTCAAAACCGATTGAAGACGCTGTCAGCGCGATCAACGGTATTGAACATATCAATTCTACTTCAAGCTCAGGAATTTCAACCGTTCTAATTGAATTCCAGCTTGAAAAAGAAGTGATGGATGCAGCGAATGAAGTTCAGGAAAAAGTTGCGCTACTACGCGGCCAGCTGCCTGAAGATGCTGAAGAACCGATTATTGCCCGTATGGACCCCACCGCTGTACCGGTTCAGTTTTATACGGTTACCAGTAAAAATATGCCGCTTGAGCAGCTGACTGACTTTGCGCGTGATGAAATCAAACCCATCCTGCAAAAAGTAGACGGTGTGGCTGAGGTTGCGATTTTGGGCGGTCGTGAGCGTGAGGTTCAGGTTATGCTTGACCCGGCTTTGCTGAGCCAGTACAAGATTACACCTGCGCAAGTTGCCAATCGCCTGCGCCAGGAAAACCTCGACTTTCCCAGCGGTCAGATCGAAACCAATTCGATGGTGCTGAGCTTACGTACCGTCAACTCTTATAAAACGGCCACTCAGGTTGGCAATACCCCAATTGGCATCCAGGGTGGGACCGCGGCTCAAGGCGGCGGAAAAGTTATTTTGCTGAGTGATTTGGGGACTGTTCGAGACGGCTTTAAAGACGCCAGCTCTGAAACCCTCTGGAACGGTGAGCGCGCAGTTGTGCTGTCGATTCAGAAACAGTCCGGTACAAATACAGTTGAAATGGCTCATCGCATCGAAGAGCAGATTCATGATATTCAGACTACAGCCCCGCCGGGGGTTCAACTCAGTCTGTCTTACGATACAGCCCAGTTTGTTGAAGAATCTGCTGAAGCCGCCATGGAAGAACTGATTATTGGTTCTGTCCTGGCCATTATTGTCATCTTTATTTTCTTAAGAACCGTTCGCGGTACTTTGATTGCCGCGGTTGCAATTCCGACTTCCGTTATTGCAACCTATACTTTTATGGCGATGATGGGCTTTACGCTCAATATGATGAGTTTGATGGCCTTGTCACTAGTCGTGGGTATTTTGGTTGATGACGCGGTTGTAGACTTAGAAAACATTTTTCGCCATATTGAAATGGGCGAACATCCTTTTCGAGCAGCCATTAACGCAACTAATGAAATTGGTCTGGCCGTTGTGGCGACAACTTTCTCGATTGTTGCGGTATTTGCTCCGGTTGGTTTTATGGGGGGCATTATCGGCCGCTTTTTCCGACAGTTTGGTCTGACGGTATCGGTAGCTGTCTTGGTTTCGCTGCTGGTTGCGCGTACTTTGACTCCGATGCTGGCGGCTTATTTCCTGAAGCCCATGCCAATCAAGCACGAAGACGAACATGAAGCGGCTGTCAAAGGAATTGGTGGCGTATATCAAAGTATTTTGCGCTGGTCCTTACGCCATCGTTTTATTACCCTGGGTCTGGCGATTCTGAGCTTTGTTGCTGCGATTCCGATCGCAGGCTTGTTGCCAACTGCGTTTACACCCAATAATGACCGGGATGAATTTTCCATCGGTGTTGAGATGCCTGCTGGCAGCAGCCTGCAGGAAACCAGCTCTGTTTTAAACGAAATTGCCCGTCGTGCCAAAAGTGAACCACTGGTTGAAAATATGCTGATTACAGCTGGCAGCAGCCAGGGCAATGTGGCTTCTGGTTCAGTGGCTGTTACCCTGAAATCTAAAAAAGAAGGCCGAAATGAGCCCTCGTTTAAAATTCAGGATCGCTTACAGAAATTGACCCAAACCATTCCAGGTGCTGTAATTTCTTATCGTGAAACAGGTGGGCCTGGTGGTGGTGATGCGGGTGACGTAACCTTATCGCTACAGGGTGATAGTCTGAGTGAACTTCAGAAATTGTCTGATACTCTGCTAGCTAAGCTGCGCAGCATGCCGGTTGTGGCGGATGCGTCTGCTTCAACAGGCACACCTCGTCAGGAGATTCTGCTTAATGTTGACCAGCGTCGTGCAATGGAACTTGGCATTACGCCTGCGACGATTTCAAGCACGATTCGTGCCGCCTCATTAGGTGACATGGCAACCCAGATGCGTTTGGAAACCACTAATGTTGACATTCGCGTCAGACTGAGCGACGCTCAACGCTATGATATTTCTCGTCTACAGGCTTTACCTGTGATGACCGCTTCAGGCGCAGAAGTGCCTTTGGGATCACTGGCTCAGTTTATTTATCAGACGGGTCCAACCAATATTAATCGTTACGATCGTGAACGTCAGATCAAGCTGAATATCAATATGATCGGTGGTGCTTCGATTTCGGACATTACGCGTCCGTTGACAGAGGAACTCGAAAAAATGGAAATGCCGCCAGGTGTGACCTATGAGTTTCTAGGCCAGGCCGAGCGTATGAAAGATGCGTTTAGCAATATGGGCGCAGCGATGCTGCTGGCTGTTATTTTCATCTACATGATTCTGGCTTCCCAGTTTGAGCATTTTGTCCATCCGATTACCATCATGATGGCTTTACCGCTTTCATTTGCTGGGGCTTTCCTGGGTCTGTTCCTGGGCAACAAAGAAATCAGTTTGATGTCTCTAATCGGGATTATCATGTTGATGGGCCTGGTTGTTAAAAACTCGATTCTGTTGATTGACTACACCCTGACGCTCCAAAAAGGCGGTGTGCCACGTAATCAGGCTCTACTTTTAGCTGGCCCTGTGCGACTGCGTCCGATTCTGATGACCACAATCGCGATGGTCGTGGGTATGGTGCCGGTTGCTATGCAGCTGACAATTGGTTCTGAAGGTCGCTCACCGATGGCGGTTGCGGTTATTGGGGGGCTGATTACGTCAACTTTGCTGACGCTGGTGGTTGTGCCTGTTGCATATGCTGTCATGGATGACTTAGTCAACTGGGTTGTAAAAAAACTTGGCTGGCAAGTCAATCAAGAAGAACTGCAGGCGATTCCTCCTCGACGTGAACATGGCTTGCCGCAGGCCGCTCTGGTCATGGGTGAAACCAGTCATCCAGAGACCCGTGAGCGTGCGGCTGGGCGAATGACTTCGGATCTGGTGCCACCTGATGCGCCACGTCATGTCTCAGGTGAGGGAGCAGGCAACGGCGGCAACGGTAAAAGTGCCAAGACTGAGTCAAAAACTCAGTCAGCTGAAGCTGCCAACCAAGGTTTAGCACCTTTACCACCTGAAGAATAAAGCGCTTTTTTAAGCCTGAGCCCCCTAGATGCTATGATGTGTCCAGGGGGCTCAGTTTATGTTGGCGCGGCTTTCGATGGCTAAAATTTTTGCTCTGTTTGTAGCAGGCTTTGCGCTTTTGCGCGGCATGATTCTCTTTAGCGAAACACTCTGGCTAAGTTTATTGGGCTTTGGGCTGGTCATTGCCTTAGTCATGATTTGGGCTTCGGGCTGGATTAGCCGTCGCTTAAACCTTGTCCCAGCGACTGAGATGTCTGAGCTAACAGCGCTAGCAGATCCAGAAACAGAAGAGCCCACTGCTGAAACTCTTGAGCCAGAACCGCCTGTCCAGACCCCTGTGGTCGCCATGGCGGGTTGGGGCCTTTTATTGCTGATGCTGGCGCTGGTTTTGTTTTTAGCCCCTGAAGATGAGCCTGTACTGCTTGAAGGTTACAAGCCGTCTGCTTGTGATCAGCTTGCCTGAGTCACAATCTGTCTTGAGCTACAATTGAGTCTTAAGAGTGAGTCTTAGTGACCACTCCGTCAGCTAAAGCAGACGGCTTCTGTAGACACGCACGGGCTAAAACCCCACGTTTCGTCTACAAGGCTCAGTCCGAGCCTCAGAATTTCGACAGCGCTGTTGAGGTCACGTGAAACAGACAAACCACAGGAAGGGCAAGTATGCCAACGGTCTTTAAGTGTTTTACGAATCTCGACACCACATGCGCTACAACGCTGCGAAGTGCCACGCGGATTAACTGGAATGAGCAGACGACCGGCACTTTCAGCCTTGTAAGTCAGCTTGGAGAAAAAGCCGCTCCAACCGGCATCATTTACAGATTTAGCCAACATGCCTGCCGCCAAACCTTTGACATTCAAATCTTCAATGGCAATCAGACCAAAGTCGCGCACCAAGCGATGGGCCAGTTTGTGGTGGAAATCTTGCCGTTGATTGCGAACATGAGCATGCGCTTTTTGCAGTTCTCTCACCGCTTTTTTGCGGCGATGACTGCCTTTTTTACGTCGGGCTACCTTGCGTTGAGACCGTCTCAGAGGCTTTTGAGCTTGGCGATACTGACGGGGATTGGCGATGATCGTACCGTCCGACAGGACAGCAAAGCTCTCCAAACCCACATCCATTCCGACAGCAAACAAAGAATGCTCGACGAACGGCGTTTCCACTTCCACACTGAAACAGACGTACCACTTGCCAGCTTCTCGTTTGAGGGAAACCGTCTTGATCTTGCCCTCCACGGGCCGATGCAGTTTAACTTTGAGTATACCCACACCTTGAACCCTCAGCCTATCCGAAGGCAACAAACGGATACCATCCCCGTAAGAAGGGAAGGTCAGACTGTCAAAGCGTTGGTGCGGCTTAAATCGTGGAAACCCCGCTTTTTCACCCCGTTTGATTCGAGCGAAAAAGGCTTGATAGGTTTTGTGGACACGGCGCAAGATGTTCTGACAACACGTAAAGTTAGCCAATTCGAGAAGCCCTTCGGCACGAAGGGCTTTAAGTTGATTGGCCTGATCGTAATAGTTAAGCGATTTACCCGTCTTTTTCCAGGCATCACGGCGTTCTTGCAAGGCGGCATTGTAGAGTTTACAGCCTTCACGCAATTGCTGCTCAAGGGCTTGCTCTTGGGCTTTGGTTGGATAAAGACGGTAACGAAAGGTTTTTCGCATGAAATAGCTTTAAAATAATCTCAATCAAGAATATACGTTAATGATACAACGAAAGGAAGGTGTGAGGGCTAGGTTTTTACGACCGGCTTTCGCCGCTACGGCGATGCCTCAGATGTTGATGCCAAAGGCATCTTACAGATGAGGACAGCCATGCTCCCCTGCCAGCTCAAGCAGGCAGTCCCCTCACCGTTTTTCTATGGATAATCCACGCTTCCACAAAACCAGCACTTATATCAGCCGCCTGTTGCTTTATGCTGTCGTGATTGGACTTGCTGTTTGGATGCTGCGTCCATTTGTTATGCCGCTGATTTTATCAGCGATTACAGCCAGTATTTTTATTAACTTCAAGCCGAAGCTTCCTCCTAAGCTGACTAAAAATCCTGATCTATTTGCAGCCCTTGCAACGCTGACAGCTTTACTGGTTCTGGTTTTGCCATTTTTTCTGCTTTTGCTCTTAGCCGGTCTTGAGACGGTTAACTTTATTTCCTTTGTCCAAGAAATGCTCGAAACCAATGGCTTTAGCATGTTGGGCAAAAAGCTCACTGGACTTGAGATGCAGTTAAATGCTCAGCTGCATAAATTTGGCGCCAGCTTTGATTTTAAAAGCATTCAGCAAGATGCTTTAGCCCAGCTGCAAAACGTGGGTACCGTGTTGTATAACAATGCCCTGCATTTGCTTAACAACACGTTTATGATTGGGCTGAATACGTTTTACTTCCTGTTTATTACCTTCTTTTTGATTCGCGATGGCGAGCGCATTAGTGAGTTGGG
The DNA here is from genome assembly GCA_913773825.1 of Candidatus Sericytochromatia bacterium. Classification (GTDB taxonomy): domain Bacteria; phylum Cyanobacteriota; class Sericytochromatia; order UBA7694; family UBA7694; genus CAJYHH01. The sequence continues at coordinate 6,989 of CAJYHH010001028.1, forward strand.
TAAAGAACTTTTACCCTTTGATCGCAAAACCACCCAGACCTTAGTTGATGCGGTTCAGCATGTTGGCCAGACTGTCTTAGTTGGCGGTATGATCTCTTCGTTGTTCTTTGGCGGCATCATGGTGATGATTTTCTGGCTATTTGGCTTTGGCAGCCCGCTCATGTGGGGCATTCTTTTAGGGATCCTGTCATTGATTCCTTTAGGAACGTTTATTGTCTATGTACCCTCAGTGATCTACCTGATTTTTGCCCATTCACTCTGGTATGCCGTGTTCTTTTTAGTGGTAGTGCAAATCATCGAACAGGTTTTGCTCTATGTGGTGATCCGGCCTAAATTTATTGATGCTCGTACTCAGATGTACCCACTCGCTATTTTTCTGGCAATTGTTAGCGGGATTACCAGTTTTGGACCAGTTGGCTTAGTCTATGGCCCTTTGATTATGGCTGCTTTATTGGCTTTGCTTGAACAGCAATTGATTATGCTGCGCGAAGGCAGCCCACCCGCTGTTGGTATTGATGAGCGGATTGTGATTGCAGAAGCTTCTCTGAGTGCTGGAGCTTTGAGTCAAGCGATTACACCCCAGACTTATAGTGAGACTTCTGAATCTCCAGTATCTCCAGATCTGCCTGAGAGCGAGGACCCAAGATGAGTCGGGCTTATTTTGAGCATTTTAAAAAAATTCTTGCTGAGCTTGAGGCTGTACCTGATCGAGGAGTACATTTTTGGTTTGCTGATCTGCAAGAGTTTAACTGTTCAGCCTGTGGTCAGTGCTGTAAGCTCTCTTGGACCATTCATGTCAATCGTGATTATTATGAAAACTGGGAAAAGGAATTAGGCCCCAAATTGGGAATTCCAACTGAGGCCGTTTTTGAGTTGATTCCTCAGGGTGGCCGTGAACAATATGCTGCTTTGCGTAAACAGCCCAATAGCAATCGTTGTGTTTTATTAGACGAGCGGGATCTGTGCAGAGCTCATGCTGCGATGGGCTCAGAAGCAAAACCCTTTGTCTGTCAGTCTTATCCACATACTTCTACGCGTTTGCCTTGGCTACAATACGGAGCTTCGTTTTTGTCTCCGAGCTGCCATAAAATCGGTCGTGATCAGCCAAAATCTTTTCCGTTACGCCATAAATTTTTTGCTATTCCCCCTAATGCGCCATTACCCAAAATGACCGTTACCAGCCGTCACCAGCTCAATTTTGGTGGTCTGATGCTTTGGAATGGCATACAACTTGATCTGCTAGATCGCTGTGGCAGTTTTGGCGCTTGGTTAGCTGGCACCACAACTTATATCACCCATCTTATACGCATGACAGAATCTGAATTGGGTCAAGCTGAGCTGACTCATTTACCTTGGCCGCTAGAAGCTCATCATCCAGTCAAAATGTCTTTAGCAGAGCGGGCTCAGATTTTGCTTAACCTGCTGCCACCGCTTTCAACCCGCCCCGTCTTAGCTGGCTGGATTCCGATGTTAGAATCCTGGGCACGTGGTCAAGAGCCTGTTCCTTTTAGCCCTGAAGAAGAAGCTTTGCTTTGGTATCATCAGCATTTTTATTGGCAGCGTCAGATTTTAGCCCAAGACTGGTTGCTGGGTGGCCGTTTGGATCTGCTGCGTCAGCAGGTGCTTTGGGCAATTGCGGGCTTACTAATGCGTCTGGGAGCGATTCTTTATCGCCAGTTAGACGGCACAACGCTGACTCCTGAACATATCGGCAAAGCGACAAATATGGTGCAGGCTTATGTGATGCAAAACAGTAGTGCCCCCCAGCTCTGGAAACTAGATGGCCTCAGGCCAGAAGCTTGTTTAGTGCTGCTTTCGCGAATAGCCAACTGGAGCGAGAGTTAGTTTAGTTAGATAGCGGGATTTGTGAAGG
>CAJYHH010001029.1 GCA_913773825.1 Candidatus Sericytochromatia bacterium
CCCAGCCTGATCAACATCCTGCTGTTCAGGCTCTGCAAAGTGGCGTGGCCAGTACAAATGAAGCGGTTAATCGCAGTTTACAAGTTGACCCGGCTAAAGCGCATGATTACAGCACCTTATTAGTTGGCAATGCGACAAAGAACCGCCGCTTGCCCTATGTTGACACCAGCTGCCCAGGGCAGAATAAACTTGAAATTGAAGTCAAAAATCAAGAAAAAAGTTTAGGCATTCGCCAGCTCTTTGTCTATGCGCCACGGGATTTTGCGCCACGTCTGACCTCGATGTATGTAGACAGAGCTGCCAATGGCCTGGCTCTGGAAGAACTCTTGCCGGGCCAAAACGTCAAAGCCTCTGACCAGCAGGCTTATAAGCCTGTTTCGACTTCGGGCAGTATTGAAACCCATCGTGAGTTTAAGGGTCTCTGGAAACAGCCCGAAAGCGGCAGTGTGGCGGCTGGTGTGCCCTTTGATAATCGCGACCCAGTCGGCGCGTTTTATATTCAGATTCAGGGCCTTGATAAACTCTTAAGCGACAGACTCTACCGTTTGCCGGTTAAAATCTTTGCTTCACGCACTGGCCAGGGGTCAGGGGAGTCCGCCAGCCGCTTTTACACCACCGCAATTCCAGTACAAACCTGGAATCTCTCAGCCAGTGATGTTGCTGGGTGTCGGGGAGCGCGTGCTAACACGGCTGTTTGTGGCCAGACGCCTGGTTTTTCTGTTTTTTATGAAAAGCTGCTGAAAGCCTGTGTGCCCTTTAGCGAAAGCAGCCAGGGCGCACAGCGTGAGGCCGTTGCCGAATTTTATTACTACCTGAAGAGGAAATAGCATGGGAATCAGACTGCTCGGAATCGCGGGCATTCAGCTCGCCTGTTATCTGCTGACGCTGACAATTGGTGCGCTGCGGGACCCGCTTCAGGAAAGTTTTGCGCTAGAAGGCGCGATCTACAAAAATCTGTTTTCAGAAGCCGTAACCTGGAGTGTGGACCAGTTTATCAGCCATTTAGGCCGGATGTACGGGGTCTGTGCCCTGATTGCTCTGCTTGTCACAATGGTCTATTA
>CAJYHH010001030.1 GCA_913773825.1 Candidatus Sericytochromatia bacterium
GTCAAATGGCTCAGAGCTGGGAGATTGGTCAGCGCTTTTATGCTTTGGCCCGTCAGACAGAAGACGCTCTTAATGGGCTGGCTGTCAATCTGGCTGTCAAAGAGCCAAGCGTTGAGGGCATGGAAGCCATGCTCGCTCAGATCGTTACGAAGACTTCTCGGATTCAGAATCCTTTTCCGCTTAGCTAAATTTATTCGATTTATTCATTGCCTGCCACAACAAGGGCCCTGCGTGGACGCGCCCGTCAACTTATGGCACAGTTGAATAAAAGACTGATGTGTGCTGAAGGGGCGACTATGACAGATATACAAAAATATCTCAAAAAGCTTGATGTCGAGCCTTATTATGCTGCGATAGGTTCAATTAAGAAAAAAGCCAGACATTTTCTGACAATTGAGCTTTCTTTTAATCGACATAAGCATCTGTTGGTGCTGACCCCTGAGCAGGTGCTGGTTTATGAGATGGGCATCTTTTCTACTACAAGCCTGCGAGAAAAAGTGTCTCTGTCTGATATTCAGGCGATTCGGGTCGAAAAAAACGAGTTCTTTAAAAACCGCACGATCTACTTTGAAAATGAAAAAAACATTTATCGTGTCACAGACCTGAAAGACAATGAGGTTGATGAGTTTGTCAAAGCTTTGATGGATATTACTCATGTTATTCCTGAAGGAGACTTTCGAACGAGCCGGCGCACCATTTTGTCTGATAGTCTGCTTAGAAGCCTTGATATTCCGCCGACTAGTGTACTGCTTTCGTTTTCTAGCGATAGAGCGCACTTGTTAATGACGGCTCTTAAACTAATCGCTCTTTTGCCGGATGGTCAGGTCAAACAGGCCTCGCTCAGAGACATTGGCTATCTGGAGCTGCGCCGGGGAACTTACCAGCTTGAGTTGCTGGTCTTTAATCCCCAAGCCAGCAAAACACGAGGGTCAGTCAAGCCAGAGTATGTGCTGAAGTTTTCTCCTGATTGCGAAGACCGGCTAACAGCCTTTTGTGAGCAGGTTAATGGCATTACCCGTCAGACTCAACATTCCAAGCTGCACACTGATCCTGAGACGTTTTTTAGCCAGAGTGTTTCTCAGCGTTCGTCACCGAGTAAGCCCAGTCATTCGCAAAATAAGGTATCTACTTCTGCGCCACAGAAAGCACAGACAGATATACCGTCTAAAATTAAACAGCTTGCTGAACTTCGCGACCTCGGTATCCTGACGCAGGAAGAGTTTGATGCAAAAAAAACGGATCTGCTCTCAAGAATGTAAGCGCTCCTAGTCTGGGAGATTCAGGGCTTGGCGTACGGCGCTGATTATTCTGAAGTCCGCTTCTTCAGGGCCACCCCAGCTCATTTTGTTTTTGAGTAAAGCAAAGCTAAAGTTTTGTTCGGGGTCAGCAAATCCAATTGAGCCGCCTGCGCCGGTATGGCCAAAGACGCTTAAACGTGGGCCTAAAGGTCTGCCTTCACTGCCGCCGATCCAGTAACCCAGCCCTTTGTTTAAGCGCATTTTGGCCAGCACCCGATCGGGCTGATGGGTCTGCAGTGCGGTGACTTCAGCGACTTTTTGCGGGCTCAGCAGATGATGGCCGTCTACACCGGCTGGGCACAGCGAAGCATAAAAACGGGAGAGATCACGAGCGGTTGTAACCAGATTACTGGCGGGTAAGACTGCCTGATAAATATCCTGGCGATCCCAGCGCGCACCTGGATGGAGCGTAACTGGAATGGCCTGGTGAATGCGCATAATCGGTGGAAACTTAGCCCAGGGTGGATTGGGGCCATGAGGGCCTGCAATCCTTGATAGCTCTTGATCGGGTACGCCAAAAAATGTATCTGACAGACCTAAGGGTTTACAGATCAGGCTTTGGACCACTTCTGCAAAGGGTTTGCCTGTGACGGACTGAATCACTTCAGCTAAAATCACCCCAAAGGTAATGGCGTGATAAGCCGTCTCAGTGCCGGGTCGCCAGAGCGGTTTAAGCTTGGCGACCAGATTGCGCATGGCTTCTGGATTGCAGAGGGTTTCTGGACTCAGGCGATGGGGGAGATGAGGGACACCGGCCTGGTGGGTCAGGACTTGTTTAAGGGTGATGTGTTCTTTGCCATTGACGCCAAACTCAGGCCACCAGTTAGTTATCGGACTGTTATAGCTTAGAGCGCCATCAGCTGCCAGCATGTGAATCACGGTTGAAGTCAGGCCTTTGGCACAAGAAAAGCTTAAAAAAAGCGCGTCTTGCTGCAATGGGATTTTGCGGTCTGAATCGGCCCACCCTGCTGAGACATCCAGCACCTGTTTACCTTGGTGATAAGCTGCAACCTGTAAGCCGGTTTCGCGGCCCGAGGCAATCAGTTGATCCAGCAGAGGCTGAATCTTTTCCTGGGTATAATGCATGCGTCGTGTCTCCCTTTGGCTTCTCAGTTAAGCAGTGTAACAAGGCAAGACCGCTTTGCTCACTAAACCCGCTGATAGTCAGATCTTTTTAAATCAGGAGTTTGTATATGTCATCATCGATTGACGATCTGCTGGCCAATATTCGCGACCCTAAAGACGCGCTCAAACAGCTCAGCATGAATGAAATGGAGCGCTTGATTGCAGAAGTGCTTTCAAAGGCGACGGATGAAAAACTTCGCTGCTTTATGCATAGTATTGAGCTTGATGATCAAACCGGCGCATCAATTAAGCTGAGTCTGCGCGTCAAAGGCCAGCTTGGCTGCGAATACGACGACTAAAAGGAATTTATGATGCAACAGTCAATCATTCACATTGCTCTGGTAGTCAGAGATTATGACGAGGCGATTGAGTTTTATACCCAGAGAATGAGCTTTAAGCTGATTGAAGATACTTATCAGCCTGAACAGGACAAACGCTGGGTGGTGATTGCCCCACCGGGTTCAACCGGGAGCAATTTATTACTCGCCAAAGCCAGTGATGCTGAGCAAGAAGCGGCAGTTGGCAATCAGACGGGCGGCAGAGTGTTTTTGTTTTTGCGCACTGATGACTTCTGGCGTGATTATCACAGCATGACAGACAAAGGTATTAAGTTCATCCGCGAGCCGCTTGAGCAGCCTTATGGCACCGTGGCGGTATTTGAAGATCTGTACGGCAATCGCTGGGATCTGCTGGGGCCACCTAAACACGCTTAATTATTTGTTGTCTGATACTGGCTGAGAAACTCATCCCAGTGAGTCAGACGGGTAAAGTCCAGGCCAGCATAATCATCTCGATCATCCTCAGGCCCCAGGCTGGAAATACTGATGCCGTGGGCCTGAGGGTAGTCATGGCGATGCCAGTTATTAAGCACCACCGCTTGAATCGCTGTCATGACGGCCTGGCTACTCGATTTGATCTCAGTGTCAGGGACTTTCAGCATCAGGCTGGCGAGATGATACAGATCTTTTTCGTCTGGGGCTTCAAAAAATGACTGAGCCTGGGCAAAAGCCTGGTCATAATGACGACGATAATGCGGCAGACCGTTGATCAGGGCTAATGTCCAGCGATCTATTGCTTGAAGCAGAACCGTAAAACGAGAATCAAGCGCGACGGCTGAGCCTGTGCGCTCTTGATTCAGGCCGGCGCTGCGGCTGGTGATGATCGCCAGTTGCTCAGGGCTCATGTGGGGATTCTGATTGAGCTGTTGCAGAACAACATCATATTCAATGCCGTCCCAGTCCACAAATTCCTGTGAGTGAACAAGCGTTTTAGCATGGCCATGCCAGAGGGTTTCAACTTCAATCGAACCCATATTACAGCCATCAAAAGCGACTAAATCTAAAAGGCCGAGCTGGGGCTGAATCGCTTTGATTTTTTCGACATCCAGGGCAGCTTGATCGGTGACGTCTTCCATCACATAACCAGGGTGCCAGTTCCAGCCATGGCCCCAAAAAAACAGAGCGTAACGTTCAGCCGGGTAATGTTGGCGGGTCCAGCTGACAAACTCAGCCAGGGTTTGAGGATCTCCCATATTGCGTTCTCCCCAGTCTGCAACGGCAGCTTCCGCTGTGGCTTTTAGGCCTGGAGTGACGTGAAAGAGCAGTGTCTGGCTCCAGTCGCCGCGGCTTTTATCATCGCCAGGGATGCGATCTGCCAATGCAACAACGCGCACACGCTGATTAGAGCCCACTTTAGCCAGCTCATTTTCGAGATCTTTGACCACATATTCTTCCAGATCATTATCACCCGCAATGTAGACCATGATGGTCCAGGTAGCTGGCTCAGCTTGTTTTTGTCTGGCTGAAGCAGGCTGTAAGCTTGCTGAATGGGCAGATTGAAAAAGAAAACTGAAGTTAAATAAGCAGAACAGGTTA
>CAJYHH010001031.1 GCA_913773825.1 Candidatus Sericytochromatia bacterium
ACGCTGCCTTCTAAACGCTGATAATCATCGGCATAGAGCGTGAACTGGCCAAGCCCTGTAATCCCAGCCTGCTGTTGCGGAGTACGCGCACCCGCTAAAACGCGGGTGCGTAAAGGTCCCCAGTTCAGCCATTCACTGGCCGTCCAGAGCTCTAAACCCGAAACAGGCGTGATAACGGGATTTAGCGGCGGCAGCCAAAACTCACTTAAAAAACTGTCGGGCTGCTGTAAACGGGCTCGCCCACGTAGCCAGAGATTGACGGGCGTCTGCCACAGCGCTTCTGCACGGGCCTGTAAGCCCTGCTGGCTGATCCCCAGCTGAGAATGCAGCAACCATGAGGGTTCAGGCCGCCATTCATGCGACACTTCGGCTAAAGGTCCTAATAAAGGGTCATAGGCCAAACGGCCGTATAGACGCTGCTGCTCGTCATCCCAGATTCGGCTGCTCAGTCCTAAACGTAGGCCACCTGCGGTTAAACCCACTTCGGGCTGAAAGGCACTGACCGGGGAACGTACTTCGGCTGTACGTGGAGAAATTTCAGGCAAAGACAGCGTCAGAACCGGTAAGCGTAAAGGCACTTGCGGCAGACCCACTTCTTCAAGCATCAGGTTTTCATGACTAACACCCGGTAAAATCCGCAGCCGGGCAGCCTGCAGAATCAGTGGGCTCTCACTTAAACTGACTTCTACATCTTGAAACTGCCAGACGCTACCGGACATCTCAGCCCTGGCCGCTTTGAGCACGAGCCCCCTATAGTTTAACTGCAGATTATGAGCCTGAAGATAACCCTGATTAGGCCTCAGCTCCAGCTGTTCAGCACTCAGCTCCCATTCTGGAGCCGCCAGATGAATCTTGCCCTGGGCCTGAATTAGACCTGGATCTGGAGCCCAAAGAATATCTTGAGCCAATAGTCGTAGCTCTCCCCAAAACAAGCGACCATCGCCCTGTAAGCGCAGAATCAAGGGCGTCCCTGAAGCCTCAAGCTCTTGAGCGTAAAGATGCAGGGCAGGCAGATTATATTCAGTTGTATCAGCAGGCTGAGCCTTGGCAAGAGACTGAAAAAAAATCAACTGGCCCATCAAAAAGTACAGGCTTACACACAACCTGCAGGCTCTGATTCGAGGCCTTAAGCTCAGTTTGATGAGAGAGTTAAATCGGGGTTTCAAAATAATTGCTTCAAAAGCGGGCCTTAACAAGATTTCAGTTAAAAACAGACAGACTGGAGCAGCATTGTAACATGCGGGTTTCAAGGCTATAAGCGAGTCAGGAACGAGAATTAAACATCTGTTTTACGATCTTTTTACGGAATTATTTGAGAAAGCAGCAAATCGTGACTGATACACTGAGGTTACGGCCATCTATTTAAGTTTAGGCGATGACGCTTTTTCAGAAATGTGCAGAAATGGACAAAGCGCTAGAGCAAGCCAGAATTAAGACACATCAACGGGGCCTTCCAAACATGATTTGGAAATCTCAAGACATCAGGTAGGAATACATGGACAATAACCAAGCAGCACAAAAGAAGTCATACACATCAAGCCTGATCAAGGTGGGGGTGGTTGCTGGCCTGGCCCTGTTATTCTCTTCCCCCTGGTTAGTCTGGCAAATGCAGCCCGAACGGGAACTGGGGCTGGTGATTGTGGATAAAACCGTCCCGGTACCGACCTATCGTGAACATTCTTCGTTAATCTGGGCGCTTAACCACCTCAAAGTCAAAGCGCCCTCCCAGCATGACAAATGGCAGCTGGAAACAGACTACATCGGCTATTATCCCGATAAAAACGGTGGTACACGCGGAGAAACACGCCAGCTCACCAGCAAAGATTTAACCGGCCAGGACATTTTATTTGTCACAGATACCTACGGCGTCTATAAGCAGGATGTTGCCGAATCCCGTCGTGATAAAGCAGCTGACTACAGCCCTCGTATCTACGGTGGTCTGGACACTAAAGAAGTTAATGCAATTGAAAGCTTTGTGCAAGCTGGCGGGACTTTAATCGGCGAGTTTAATACTTTTGCCACCCCAACCCCCAAAGATGTGCGCAAACGTATGGAAAATCTGTTTCGCCTGCGCTGGAAAGGCTGGGCTGGACGTTATTTTGAAGATCTTGGCCACCCCACTGAAGTCCCCGCCTGGGCCCATCGCAAATGGAAAGCTCAATCTGGCAAAGACTGGGATTTTACTGGCCCCGGCTGGATTGTTGACCATGAAGAAAGTATGAAACTCGTGGTGCTGCGCCTCGATAAAGAAGTGGGCAGCAAAGGCCTGCGGATTATGAAAAAACAGGATCATCCTCTGACTAAAAATGTCGATACGGATATTCCCTTTTACTTTTGGTTTGACGTCCTGGAACCGATGCCAGGCGCCCAAGTGCTGGCTGAATACCAAATGGACCTGACCCCCGAAGGCAAAGAGATCTGGCAAAAAGCAGGACTGCCAATGACCTTTCCGGCTCTATCAGTCGTTGAATACCCCAGTCTGCGGGTCTATATGGCAGGTGACGCATCAGATACTGACTTAGTGCTAGGCCCAACCGGCATTGCAGGACGTGGTGCCTTTGAACGCTTTGGTAAGTTTAAACACTACCAGTCAGACCAGGGTGCGTTTTTCTGGGAGCTTTATCTGCCGCTGCTCGAAAACATCTTTGATCGGGTTCAGCCCAAAGGTGATGCTGTCCAGGCAGCCAAATAAAATCCAGCTTACAAACAGCAAGGGGCGTTTGCCATTTGTTTTAGCAAATAGCAAACGCCTCTTAACTATTCAAACATTCGTTAGGGCGTTAAAAACGCCATTTTAACGCCAGCTCAGGCTGCATCTGCACACCAAGGGTAGAGTTTGTCCAAAAGGGGACATAAACAGCAGGTGATAAAGCAAGTTGTGGCGTCATCCACCAATCCAGCCCAATCCCAAAACTGGGTAAAATCCAGTTACTGCGCTCCGGCCAATTGGTTGCACCAGCCTGAATCGTAACGTAAGGGTCTAATCCCTTACCCCAGACAGACTGACTGGATACGGCTGGGTCAAACAAATAAAAACGCCCGCGTAACTGCAAACCATGCAGCGTGGATAAACCAAAGGGTCCACCGACTTCGCGTAATTCAGGCAGCGAAAAAGGTGCATAGGCTCCGTAGAGTAAACCTATTTCAAAGCGATGTTGCCAGACAGCAAAACGATACGCCAGCTCTAGCTCCAGATCTAAGACGGGCACGCTCGTACCTTTGAGATAACCTAAACCACCGCGAACAGACCAGCCTGAAGGGTGATAAACGGATTGTTGAGCCTGCTCAGTCTCTTCAGCTTGTGCGGCTTGTGCAAAACCACTAACTGCGCTCAAGAGAGTCAGGCTTAAGAGCGCCTTTGAAAAACGTTTCATTCTCAGACTCCTGTGCGCAGTTTGCGCATCTTTTCGATCATATGGCGGGAAACAGGTGCAATCAGTGGCGCATAAACTCGATGAAGCGCCCAGGCCAGACGGGCATAACCTGGGAAGACTACCACTTCCTGATTCGCCAACACGCCTTTGAGAATTTTGCGAGCTGCAACGCGTGTCTCAACCAGCTTTAATCCAATCAGTTTACGTGTTTTAGCAGCATCAAAGCCCGCACTCCGGCTGGATTCGTAAATATTGCTTTCAATAAAGCCCGGACAAACAGCTGTAACCTTAACGCCCAAAGCTTGACCTTCGGAGCGCAAAGTCCGAGACAAACCAATCACTGCAGCTTTGGTTGTGGCATAAGGCAACATCCCTGGTGAGCCGACTAAACCAGCTAAAGAGGCCGTATTGACGATATGGCCCCGACCCTGTTTGGCCATCTGAGGGTAAGCTGCCTGACAGCCATAAATCACGCCCATCAGATTGACGTCAATTGCTGCCTGCCAGAGTTCACGGGTCAAATCGCGGGCATCCCCTGTGACAGCAATCCCGGCGTTATTAAACAGATAGTCCAGACGTCCATAGCGCTGAATCGTCTGAGCTATTAAAGCTTCAACCTGATCGGCTACACCCACATCAACAGTCTGGGGTTCAGCACCGAGTTCAAGGGCTAATGCCTCAGCACCTGCAGTATCAATATCTGCGATCACAAGCTTCGCACCCACAGCAGCAAGTTCCTGACAGATGGCTTTG
>CAJYHH010001032.1 GCA_913773825.1 Candidatus Sericytochromatia bacterium
GGACAAAATGAATCAGGCCCTGGGCTATTTATTGGGTATGCATGACTTTGCATCGTTTTCCAGCAGCCCTGAGCAAGAAAAGTCAACCCTGGTTCTGGTCGAAAGCGTTGAGCTTGTCGCAGAAGACGAGATGCTAATGCTCAGAATTAAAGCCTCGCATTTTTTGTGGAACATGGTTCGCAATTTAGTAGGGGTTTTAATTGAAATCGGCAAAGGCCGCCTCAAGCCCGAAATCATTGAGCAGGCCCTGCAGACTTACCAGCCTGGTTTAAGCAAATGGCGGGCTCCAGCATCAGGATTATTTCTCGAAGAAGTCGGCTATTAGTCGCCTTAACCTTTATTTAAAGTAAGGGTATTAAGCCTTTCAGCTAAACTATTAAATAGCTCAGAAAAGTCATCCGCTCTGGGCCCATTTGTCAGTGTCATTCAGCGCAAGGAGCTCAAGTATGGAAGTAAAATCAAGTTCTCCGGTTGTTCAAATAACCGGCCCCCGTGTTTTACAGCCTGCTGCTCCGCTTGAACAGCCCCCAGCCCCGGCTAAAGCGCCTGAAACAGCAGAAGCTTATTGGCACGATAGCGCTGACTTTATGGCCAATCACACGCCTGCAATCGTCGATTTAGTCGAATCCCCAGAGCAGGCCCCTCAAGCTCACACACCTCAAATAACCGCTGGTACCAAAGTGCTGATTCTGGGTGACTCTCAAACGGTTGGCCCTTATGGTAAAAATCTGGATGAGCTAGCCCGCGCCACGGGTGCAAGCGTCTCTACTCACGCCAGCTGGGGAGCCTCTGCGAGCTGGTTTGTAAACGGCAATCAGACTTACAAATACTGGCAAAACGACACCAGCGCCAATAATCAAACCCATATGAACACCGCCACGCCCAGACTCAATGATTTATTGGCCGCTGAGCGCCCGGATGTGGTGGTGGTGACGTTAGGCGGCAATATGATTGCCTCAAACGCCAGTCAGGCGGATGTAACGATGCAGGTCAGCCAGATTGGCAATGCCGTCTCGGCCAGTGGCGCTCAGCTCGTCTGGGTTGGCCCGCCCAAATATGACCCTAAAACCCGCAGTCCCGAAGCCGTTGAGCAGTTTTATCAGAAGCTGGGCAATATTGTGCCTGAGTTTGGCACCCTGATTGACTCTCGCCCTCATGTCAGAGAATATGCCGGCACGGATGGCCTGCATTATTCTGGCCCCAAAGGTGAAGCGATTGCCAAAGAATGGGCCACTGGCGTCTTTCAGGCAATCCAGAAGCTGGATTGATCACTTTTAAAAGCTTCTTGTTAATAAAAGTGCCAAAGACTCAGATGCAAGCCCTGCACCTGAGTCTTTTAAGCTCTTAAACTGTATGGTTTAAATGCTAACGACGGCGGGCAAAAATCAGATTGTCTTTAAGTTCAGCTTCCTGGCCTTCGGGACCTTTGGCCAGACGCTTTTTTTCGCTAAGGTCGAGATATTCCCAATCGGTTTTATTTAAGCCTAAATCATTGATTTCAGTCTCTAGGGTGGGAAAGACATGATGCTGATGCAGCTGTTTACCCCAGGGTGGGCCAGAAGCGTGGCTGACTAATAAAAGATGGCCACCGCTAACAATTCGCGAGGCGGCAGTCTGTAAGATCTGGGCGCGGGGAAATTCATAGGGTGATTGAAAATAAAGCGCGCAGGCAAATTCAAATTCCCCTTCAGGAAAGCTTTGAGCTAAATCCACAGCGCTAAAATTAATTTTTGAGGCCAAACCGGCTTCCTGAGCCAGACGCTGGGCGGTCTGGACCGCATGATCCGAAATATCCACGGCTGTAACCTGCCAGCCTTTTTCAGCCAGCCACAGACTGTCATCACCCGTGCTGCAGCCTAGTTCCAGCGCACGTTTAGGCGCTAATTCACTGACAAATTCCTGCAAAAACTTACCGGCTTTGCCCCGTGCGCGCTCTACACTCTGGACATAGCGCTGTTCCCAAAAATCTTTGGCTTCTTCAGGTAAAGCCTGTTGTTCTGACATATTCTCTGAGGTCTCCTGGTGGATTTTACTGACTTGCACAAACTACAATAACTCGGTTATTTCAAGCTGTCTCATGCAACTTATCTAGTTACATAATAACATTCAGCTTCTCCATCATGCAACTTTAATTGTTACATTAAACTGATCACCGATCAAGCACTGATTAAGCACTTAAATCAAGCTATTTTTGCTCGTTTTTATGCTCCCAGATCCTGATTAGACGTTTAATCAAGCGCCTTTAAATTCAGCCTGTTTCGCTTAAATTTTAAAAGAAAGCCCATCTGATTGAGAGAGTGTTGAATAACTAAATTTTATGGGTTGATGAAGGTTTGCCGCTAGAACAAGCCATCACTGATCGTGTCTGGGGAATCAAGCAAAGATGATGTAAAACCTGAGTTCAGGGACTTTAGGGCTGACGGGATCTCGCTGACGGGGTTAAATGAAGTCTGATATTCTTGCAGGAGCTTAGTGGCAGCTGTCTGGATGAGCCGGTGAGCCAGGGGAACGATTTAAGTGATGAAGAGGAAACAAGATGTCAGGCCCTGCTTTTGATGATGCAAGTCAGTGTGTGGAAGTGCGCGGTGCGCGTGAGAATAACCTCAGGGATGTGGATGTCTCGATTCCGCGTAATCAGCTGGTGGTGTTTTCGGGAGTGTCAGGGTCGGGCAAGTCTTCATTGGCGTTTGGGACGATTTTTGCGGAGGCTCAGCGGCGTTATTTTGAGTCAGTAGCGCCTTATGCGCGGCGTTTGATTGATCAGGCCGGTGTGCCGGACGTCGATCAAATCGAAGGTCTGCCGCCAGCAGTGGCTTTACAGCAGCAGCGTGGGGCGAGTAATACCCGCTCTTCGGTTGGCAGTGTAACCACTTTGTCGAGCCTGATTCGGATGATGTATTCACGGGCTGGGGCTTATCCCGAAGGCCAGGCGATGTTATATGCCGAGGATTTTTCGCCCAATACCCCCCAGGGCGCCTGTTCTGAATGTCATGGTCTGGGGCATGTTTATGAAGTCACTGAAGCCACGCTGGTGCCCGATCCCAGCTTGACGATTCGCGAAAAGGCAATTGCCGCCTGGCCACCGGCCTGGCATGGCCAGAACCTTCGCGATATTCTTGTCACATTAGGCTATAACGTGGATATTCCCTGGAAAGATTTACCGCAAAAAGAACGGGACTGGATTTTATTTACTGAAGAATCGCCTACCGTGCCGGTTTATGCGTGTTTAAGTCCAGACGCAACCCGTAAAGCCCTTAAACAAAAACAAGAGCCCAGCTATATGGGGACGTTTATGGGCGCCAGGCGTTATGTACTGCATACTTTTACCCATACCCAGAGTGCCCTGATGCGCAAACGGGTCTCGCGCTTTATGCTGGGTCAGCTCTGCCCAAGCTGTCAGGGCAAACGGCTTAAGCCCGAAGCGCTCTCTGTAACTTTTGCGGGCATCGACATTGGAGAGTTTTTAAAGCTGCCGCTGGATCAACTGGCGGCTTTATTAGAGCCGATTGCCCAGGGTGATTTTAGCCAGCAAAATGCTGGAGCTGAGCCTGATCAACAGGCCACCATTAAGGATCGCGCCAAGCGCAAAGCAGCGGGTCAGGCCACTCATGCCGCCGCCCCAGATATTCGCCGGACTTCAGCTCTATCAGAAGAAAAGCGTCTGGCGGCCCAGCGATTATCAGCAGGCATCATGGCGCGCTTACATCAATTACAAGAGCTGGGCTTAGGTTACCTCACGCTGGATCGCACCACGCCTACACTTTCAGCCGGTGAACTACAGCGTTTGCGGCTGGCTACTCAGCTGAGCTCATTGTTGTTTGGCGTGGTCTATGTGTTAGATGAGCCTTCAGCGGGTTTACATCCTTCTGACAGCCAGGCCCTATATCAGGCTTTAGATAAATTGCGCGATGCGGGTAATTCAGTCTTTGTGGTCGAACACGATTTAGAGCTGATGCGCCGCGCTCAATGGCTGGTAGATGTAGGGCCCGATGCCGGTGAACGAGGCGGGAGGGTTTTGTATAGCGGCAAACCCGCTGGCTTAAGTAAAATCAGTGAATCCCGCACGGCCCCTTATTTATTTGACAAACTGCCAGCCCCTCGCAGTCAGGGACGTCAACCCACTGGCTGGCTGGAGCTTCAGGCTATTCATCGCCATAATCTGCATGGGCTCAGTGCTCAAGTGCCCTTAGGTGTGCTGACCGCGGTAACAGGGATTTCAGGGTCGGGTAAATCCAGTTTATTTGCCCAGGCCCTGCCAGAGCTGGTCTTGATGCACTTAGGCCATGAACCCGAAGAAGAGGCCTCTGAAACCGAAGGCCCCACGGTGCTTGAAACCACTCGTGGACATCTGGGGGGGCAAATTGAAGCGATCCAGCGCTTAGTTCAGGTGGATCAAAAGCCGATTGGCCGCACGCCGCGCTCTAATTTAGCGACTTATACCGGTTTGTTTGATCATGTGCGCAAACTCTTTGCGGCGACGCCGCTGGCGCGCAGCAAGCGTTATGACGCCGGTCGCTTTTCGTTTAATGTGGCCAAAGGACGCTGTGAAACCTGTGAAGGTGAAGGCTTTGTCAGCGTCGAGCTGCTGTTTATGCCCAGTGTGTACGCCCCCTGCTCAAGCTGTCATGGCGCCCGTTATAACCCGGATACGCTTCAAGTTCAGTGGAATGGGCGCAATATTGCGGAAGTCTTAGGCCTGACCGTTGAAGATGCCTGTGAGTTTTTTGCCAGCGAAGCCTCGATTTTAAAGCCGCTGCAATTACTTCGTGAAATCGGCTTAGGTTATTTACGTCTTGGCCAGCCCGCCACCGAGCTTTCTGGCGGCGAAGCCCAGCGCATTAAGCTCGCCACTGAACTGCAGCGCAGCCAGCGCGGCCGCAGTCTGTATGTGCTGGATGAGCCCACAACCGGTTTACATGCCTCAGACACCGACCGCTTACTGGTTCAGTTACAGCGTTTAGTCGATAGTGGCAACACAGTGGTTATGATTGAACATGAAATGCGCGCAGTTGCCCAGGCTGACTGGGTGATTGATGTCGGCCCCGGTGCTGGTGAAGCAGGCGGCCAGATTGTCGCCAGCGGCTCACCCGCTGAAGTGGCCCAAGCCCCCAATAGCCGTACCGCCAGCTTTTTAGCTCAAGAGCTGGCTCGCGCTGAATAAGTCTAAACATCCTCCAGGCTCTTCAATAAGCTGAGCCTGAAGGATGTGATTTAGACTTTAGCCGCTGGCTTTAAGCGAAAGCTAATCCCCATGCGGTTAAACGCATTCATAGCGGCAATCGACAGAGTTAAATCCACTAAGTCTTGTTCATTAAAAAAGGCGGCGGCAGCAGCATAAGCCTGATCTGAAGCCTGGGTTTCACTAATCCGCGTAACCTCTTCAGTCCAGGCTAAAGCAGCCCGTTCCTGATCAGAAAACAGATATTCAGCTTCATGCCAGACTGGCACTAACATCACTTTATCTACTGTCATTCCCCCTTTGATTAAGTCACGGGCATGCAGGTCTATACAATGGGCACAGCCATTGATTTGGGACACTCTGAGAAACACCAGATGGATTAGCTGAGCGGGTAGATTTGTCGCTGTAGTAACGTAATGATGAATGCTGCCCAAAGCTTTTGCGCCTTTGGGTGAAGCCTGAAACCAGTTAATACGATTCATAAAGTGCCTTCTTTTGGGTTAGGAGAATTAAAGCTCGTTATTTGGCCTCTCTACCCTTAAGACGAAAAACACCCTAAGCCCTGTGACACTTTCTGCTAAAAAATGTATCAGCAATGTCTAGATCAATCGAAGCGGGTATTTACTCAGGCACTTTATTTGAATTTAACAGCTAAAAATAGAATCCTTCCATTTAAAAAGCCGTTGCTTATTTCCCAAACATCAAACAGCCCTTCCGGAGCTGTTTGATGTTGAGACGGTGTTGATTAGCTTAGATTATCTTTATAATTTAGACCAGATCTTCGGCAAGCCCAATCAGCAGACCTTCTGGGCTGCGGATATAGCAGAGCCGATAAGTATTTTGATACTGAACCACTTCGGCAACCAGGGTGGCACCCAGCTTATACAGCCTTGCAAGCGTATCATCCAGATTTTCGACGGCAAACATCACGCGTAAGTAGCCAAGGGCATTAACAGGCGCCTTTTGGTGATCAGAGACAACTTCAGGATAGAGAAACTGCGAAAGTTCAAGCCGACTATGGCCATCAGGCGTACTCATCATCGCAATCTCAACGCGCTGTGATTCAAGCCCCGTCACACGTCCAGCCCATTCTCCTTCGATCACACTTCGCCCATCCAGCTTAAGCCCTAATTCACTGAAAAAAGGAATGGTTTTATCGAGAGATTCAACAACAATACCGACGTTGTCCATGCGTTTAATCGTCATAGCTTATCCTCTGATTCTTGTTTTAAAACTATTTTATCAACTGGCTTAGCTGAAGTATGGGGTGAGGCCCAAAGGCACTAAAATAGGGTCCTGAGAATGTATCAAAGGACCCAATATGACTAATACCGCTATTTTATCGTGTCTGGTGGTCGCCAGCAAAGGCTCCAGCTTGAAAAGCATGTTTGAACAAGCGACCGCACATGACCAAACGCTCAGCTATGACTCGTTGACACGCTTTTTCTCTCGACCCTGGTCTGCTGAAAATGAGCTGCAAGAGGCCGCTCAGAACCTCTTTCAACTGCGTGAAGGCTGGGCAATCCTGGACGAGATTGTGATTGCCAAAAGCATTGAAAGCACCTTACTCGCGAGCGTGAAACGCCGTCGGAAGTCAGCGGGGGGCTACGTCACGCCAGCGATTTCCGTCGTGCTCTTGCTTTGGAGCGATGGGCGGCAGCGCGTGCCTCTCGCTTTTGAGTATCGGAATGGCCCTGAAAGCGTTCAGGAACTCGGATTACGGCTGCTCCGGCGTCTGCGCAATCAGTTTAAACTTAGACCCCGCTGTGTCCTGTTTGACGCCGGATTTTTCAGCTACGCTTTCGTGAAACGGCTCCATAGCTACGGCTGGGCCTTCGTCTGCCGAGCACCGAGATCGATTACGTTTGAAGACAAACGTCTCTGGCAATTTAAACGGCAAGGCTTCTGGAACGACGTGGGACAGCTCAAGAATGGCCTCAAGGTGCGGGCCGTTCGACGAGCGGGCAAATTCTGGCTCTGCAATCGGGTCACCTGGCTGGCAGACACGATTCTGGCTTGGTACGGTAAGCGGGCCAGCATCGAGGAGGTGTTCCGTGTGCTGAAGCAGTGTTGTCACTGGGGATACTGTCAACTCCGCTCAGAGACCGCTTACATTCGTTATCTAGCCACGGGCTTTCTCAGTTTCATGACGTGGAAAACCGCACGGTTAAAGGCTTCGGAGCCCACGACCCTATACAAACTCAGGTCAACTGTCATGTTTGGCGATGACGATCCGCCTATCCCTGACTACTTCACGAACAGGCAGATTGCTTGACTTCAGCTAGAAAGTTCTGGAAGATTAAAGTACTCCAAGAATCCATTGTCAGGTATATTCTTATTGATCATAAGAGATTTCGATCCAGATAAGCCGCATCGTCGGCTTGATCAGGCCTAGTTGGGCACTTTCAGCTTTGTTCGAAAACTTATTAATTAACATTCATTCTTCAACTATAAATTTATAGCTTGATTAAATTCATTAATGATAACTCCTCTTTTCACAAAATCTTTTTCATGCAAAAGTTCAGCGTGCGTTTTTATGTATATATTTCTCAAATAAGAAAAGCGCTCATTGAAAAACGATTGCTTAATCCACATTGTTTCCTCCTCTGTAAGGAATTCAAAAAACTCTTCAACATCCCATATATAGTCGGGGTCTGCACAATTAGAACTGTGCCATATGTGTTGTTTTTCAATAGGCTCACCCAAAATATGTGGCAATAAATAAATATTCTGTAACATGACCTTTTGTAACTGTATGGCAGCTTCTTCAAAATTCCCACTCCGGTGATGAGTCAAAGCCCAAAACAAACTAAAAATAGGCTCACCAATATCGTCATCGAACTCCTGATCAAACCAAGTATAATACTCTAGTGCTTTTTGAGTATCTCCTGAGATCAAGTAATAGACTCCAATTCTGTAACGCCGACCAGAACCGTCACTAATATAACCGTATTGTTTTTTCTCTTTGAGCAATTCACGTTTAGCTCGGTTAGCCTTTTCGCGATATTTCTTTCTCAGGATATTCAATTCCATTTTAATTTTCCAAAAAATTTTATCATTTTATTCAAATTTCAACCTGTCCATACCATGCCCAAGCTGCAATGTTTGGATATAACCATCAAGGAGATCATTCTACCTGTGATTCATCATGCTTTTCTTCGAGTCCAGCTAACTCTTGCTCCAACTCTTCTACGGTTGGTAACTGAGCTTGTAGATTGCTTGGCATTTCATTGAATTGGAATGTACTCACTCCGATTGGCTTATGGATATCTCGCAGAGCATATTCAACATCGAGCCTATCACGATCCTTGCAGAGAATGATTCCAATAGAAGGCTGATCATGCTCACCTCGCATCAGGTCATCAACTGCAGACAGGTAAAAATTGATTTTGCCAGCATACTCCGGTTTGAATTCACCGCTCTTCAACTCAATGACAATAAAGCATCTGAGCTGTACATGGTAAAAAAGTAAATCTAAATAATAATCTTTCTTGTTGATGTGAATATGGTACTGACTGCCCATAAAGGCAAATCCTTTACCAAGTTCCAAGAGAAATCGAGCAATATGTTGCACCAACTGACGCTCAATTTCTCTTTCTTTAACGTCTTTTTCTAGAGTGAGAAAATCAAATAGATAAGGATCTTTGAGCGTCTGCTGGGCTAAATCAGATTGAGGTGCTGGAAGCACCTTCTTGAAATTGGAGACAGCGTTGCCTTCCCTTTTATGCAGCTTTTGCTCAATCTGCATCACGAGTACATTTCTAGTCCAGCCATACTCTAAGGTTGCTTTGGCGTAGTATTCAGCTGTCGAGAGTTCTTTTGTCTTGGCCATGATGACGCGAATATGGCCCCAGGGCAATTGTCCCACAGGCTGTGGGACAATTTCGGAATCAGGGCCGAAGAACAAGACCATCTGCCGCATTGCAAACAAATTAGTTCGGGAAAAACCAGAAATCCCAGGATAAGCATTCATCAAGTCAAACGAGAGTTGCTTAACAACGGCACTCCCCCGAGCTTTCTTCTGCTGGAGAGAGATAATTGATCGGCCAATATACCAATAGAGGCCCATCAACTCAGCATTTGCAGCTAGCGCAGAGCGCATCTGTGCTGTATGAATTCGCTGCTTCAGATCAACCAGAAAGGCCCGGTACTCAGAAGTTTGTGGAATAGCTAGTTCTTTGCTCATGGAATGCTGTATCCTCAAGGCTAATTATAGCAACACAAGCTGGTTGAACCCTGTACAAGACCAAAATCAACAGCGCAGTCTGTTGATGGGCGTAGTTGTAAGGCATTTGTGAATAGCTTATATCTTAAACCGCCTAATTTCCAGATTTGAATCTCGCTCTGTTCTTTAACCATAACTGCACAAATTTCTCACTTGCAAATTTAGATTTCTTGTGTGCATCAGGAAATATTGCCCATTTGCGGAATTCTGTTTCGATTATCTTATAAACTTCGTTTGGGTCTGTAATATAATCAGATTTAAGCAATTCCAAAATTTCGCTTGTCTCAATTTCATATTCAGTTTGAATATCTAAAGGATCTGCCTGCAATAATATTTGATGAGCTTGTTCAAAAAAATCTGCCATTTCCAGCTTGTTTTGGCTCATCCGATTTTTATAAATTGTTTCAAGAGTGGGTTCAGAATCTAAAATCTCCTGAGCCTTCAATTTGATTTTTCCAGATTTGAATTCCCATTGTTCTTCAGGCATGTTGTAAGTAGTTATTTTTATGAAAGCATTTAAGTCAGATGCCATCTTGAGAATATTTGAAGGCAAGACAATCATGTTTGGTGATTGACTTTCAAGAATATTATAGCCAAAATCCAGGACAATGCCGTCAATATTATTCCAATCATCTTTCATTTGGCCATGTAAATTTTGAACAATGTTTGTGAAGTGTGCAAGAATAGTTTCCGCGTCACTCGAGGAGTTAACCTCCAAAGAGATCAAATATTTACTTCCGCCAAATTCATGCGTTTCAGAATAGTGATTCTTGTCTGAATACAGGAATGAAGTGCCCAATCTATCGAAATGTCTGATTAAATATTTTGGTAGTACAGATGTAAAAATATCAAAGTCTATGTTTAAAAACTGTGGCTTAAAATCCTTCACTTTAGGTGACATCTCCGATTTCCTAAACTACTTGCTTTAGCCAAGTGAGTGACCGTGTTGTAAGGCAAACAGGAGAGGGCTGAATTTTGGTGTTTAGCACAAGTCATTGAATCATTTGGGTTCAACGCTGTGGTCTCCTCCCCAAAATTGCATAATCTAGCATTTCCTCCTGCTTGTCCTTACAACTACAGATTATACGGTTTTAGTATAATTCCAAAATTTCCTGTACACAATCCTGGATTAGAGCCCCCCCTACCCGTATAATCCTCTTCAGGTGGAGATATATAGAAACGGGATCATTTACAAAGAAGCATAAGTTAGATGTGTGGCTGAGGTCTTTATTAATCCGTAATCCGCACAACATGACACTTCATGATAGGAATGGCTCCAGATAAGCAAAAGTCTAGCTGACTTGACAGGAAAAAGCCAGAAACGGCATAACATGAATAATAAGAGTGTTATCCAAAAAGTGCCTATCTTTCTGCATGGCTATTTATAGGCCAATCATGCTCAGAGCTGATAAGCCCTAGCTGCTGACAAGCCTTACAGGTACATGCTTGCCTTATCCTCTGTAGCCAGACAAATATGCTGAAGACGCCAGATCCTAAACCTGGCGTCTTCGGGATAATTAATCTATTAGCGGGAGTGTTTGAGGACAGGCTGGCTGCTGCGAATTTGATGCTGGATCTCAAAGTCTAAATCAGCAAGAATATAGCCTTCACTGTCGTACATCTGGGCCAGCACATTGCCCCAGGGGTCGATGATCATCGAGCGGCCAAAACATTCAGGCAGATGGCTGTCTTTATCACTCAGGCAATTGGGAGCCAATACAAAGCACTGGGTTTCAATCGCGCGTGAGCGCAGCAGCAGCTCCCAGTGATCTTTACCTGTTTGCGAGAGAAAGGCTGATGGCACCGTTAAAAGGCAGGCACCCTGTTCGCGTACCTGGTGCTGGTAGAGATCAGCAAAGCGCAGGTCATAACAAATCGATAAGCCCATCCCGCCCCAGGGGGTTTCAACCGTGACAATGTCATCGGGATTGCCTGGATGCTGATAATCAGATTCAGCGATCTGTTTACCGTTATGGTTCATTTCATAAAGATGGATTTTGCGATAAAGTGCCGCCAGCTCGCCGTCAGGGCTAAACACCAGGCTGGTGTTAAAGGCATGGGCCGTGTCTTCTTCACGCGCTTCAAAGATGCTGCCGCCGTGTAGCCAGATCCCGTGCTGTTTAGCCTGTTCACTGAGCCAGGTGCTGGTTGGGCCAGGCACCTTTTCAGCGACTTTTTTCATATCGCTGGGCTTATGGGGGCCACGATAATAAAAGGTTTCCTGAAGCAGCACCAGTTTGGCGCCATCGCGAGCGGCTGAAGCAATCAGCTCACCTGCTTTGCTAAGGTTTTTCTGGATATCGTCACCTGGACACATTTGAACTACTGCAACCCGTAAACGCTTGTCGTTCATTAACTGTTTCCCCTGAGTCTGACCCACATGAGTCGGCTTGATTTAATCAACAGTCTAAGCCCCGACAAAGGTCCCTGCAAATCAAAAGACTATTAAAGTCGAGAAAGAGATAAAACCTGCTAAGCGCTCTGATTATTTGATTAACCAGACAAAAATGAAAGGCGCAAATCAAGACAGAGCGCTCAGCTTAGAGCTTATACATCCTTGCTTTACGACATGCTCCCAGATTCAGAACAAATTGAAGCCTACTTATTAGAATCAAAAGTGATTCGACACTTGCAGCAATGATCTGAGCCGCCAGCCCCTGTTGATGTTAAACAGTTTTGATAGATAAACAGGAAATAGCCCTGCTCTAGCTTGGTTTAAGCGCT
>CAJYHH010001033.1 GCA_913773825.1 Candidatus Sericytochromatia bacterium
GAAGCCGCAGATCAGGATTATGCCCATATTGAGCTTTTACTTGCCCAGGACTGGTGGGATGACGGGGCCTGGAACTACTGAGAGCTCATCGAGCCTGACGCTTGAGCCAGATAGATTTTTTGTGAGCCCTTATAAGCCCGTGGGGTCAAAGCCTGTTTCAAACTGGGCGCTTTCACTGGGACTGAGCTGAAAATGGGCTTTGAAGCTTTGATACAGCAAAGGCTTTTTATGGTCTGCCAGCCAGCTTTGCCAGAGCGGCCAAAACCCATCGCCGCGAGCTTGCCAAATGTTCCAGAGCGCTAAAGGGGTGCCGTTATAATTGCTTAAAGAGCCAATCTGGGTATCCAGCGTGGCCTGATTCAGGGCTGGCAAAGGCCGATTGGGAATCTGCTGCCAGATGCGCCGATACTCGGCTAATTTACGCTCAAGATCTGTTTTGTTTCCTTGGCTGGCCAGCACACCCAGACTGACAAATTCGGGCAGACCTTCAGCAACCCAGGGTTTATCATAATCAAAAAAATAATTGACAAACAAATGAGCACCTTCATGGGCGATGACCGTGCGGCGATAATAGTCAAACTCAGATGCTACGCGGGATTCATCTTTAAGCACTTGTTTAAAATAACTGTACTGGTTCGGCGCAACAGTTGCAGGTTTACCGAAATATTTGTCTGACAAAAATATCGTGTTGACTTTGGCCATGCCACCAAGGTCTTCCCGTTTGTTTTCGACCAGATTGAACTGGGTGGCGGCGTGTGAGCCAAACTGTTTGTTTAAGGCTTCAAGCGTTGCGCTGAATTCCTGGTGCAGCGTCTGGAGCTCAGCGGGACTTAGGGATTTGTTCTGGCGGTAATAAATCCTGACAGCGCCCTGATCGTGAGTCTGAAAGGGGGCTGCTGCCAAATCAAAGCCGTGATCGCTCTGAAAGCCGCAGTTAGTATCTAAGGGGGCGAGATAAACCCCTTGATTGAGTCTGGGAGGCTCCAGGGCACCTGACAGCACCGGTAGATAGCCTTTTGGCAACGTGACCTGAACATCCAGCTCACAATAACGCTTCCAGGCTTTTTCAAAACGGGGATAAAAAAAGCTTTGGGCGGTCAAAAACACATCCTCAGGCTGAATTCGGCCAAACTTAGGCGGACCCTGAATTTTGCCCGTATAGCTTAAACTCAGCTTTTGGCGCGCCCCTGGGGCAAGCGGTTTATTGGCAATTAAGCGATAAGCGACAGGGGTGTCAGCTTGGGCCGGTTCTTTGAGAATCTGCTTAAGGCCCGGCAGGCTCAGACTTTTGATTTCCAGGCCAGCGTTTAGCACCAGGCAGCTCTGAGTGATGGGCTTAGAATAAGGATTCTGAAGTTCTGCGCTAAAGGTGCCCTGCAATTGACCGGTTTGCGGATTGATCTCGAGATTCAGCCTGGTTTTGTAGAGCTCAAGACCTTGTTGGCATTCACCCGCAGCTAAAGCTTGTTCCTTTGGGGCTAAGGGGTTCTGAGCCTGAGCTGGCAAAGGGAATGGCAAAGAGAGCGGCAAGATAAGAGACAATAGCCGTGGAATTGAAAAGCGGGTCATTAAGAGCCTCCAGAGCATCAGTCGCCTCCAGCATAGCGGAAGCGACTGATATCGGCTACAGGCGGGTTTAGGCTTTAGTCATGAGTTTGAGCATAAGCCAGCAGGCCTTGGGTCAGGCCTGTAATGAGCGCTTGCTGGTGCTGAGTTCCACCCTGCCAACTGGCATTGACCAGAACAGCGGGAACCGGAATCTTTTTGACCATAAACAGCGCGCTTTCTTTAAGCGTTTGCTGTTCAGTTGCAGGCGACAGGCTGGTGCGCAGATGGCTGTCCAGCACGCTGGCGAAAGCTTTGCCCTGACCAAAATAATGCAGCTCATAAACAGGACCTTGGGCTTCAGGGGTATCCAGATGCAGGCTGACGACGCAGTCTGCTCCTGCTTGCTGGACTTTGACGGCCCGTTCGCTGAGTTCCAGCTCTTGATCAACGCTGCGGGTCAGACTGACTTTGATGCCGTGTTTTTCGAGGGCTTGTTTCAGCTCAAGGGCGAGTTTGAGGTTGACGTCTTTTTCGTTCAGGCTGCCCTGGCTTGCCCCTGTGTCATGGCCCCCATGGCCAGCATCAATCAGAATCGTAAACGGCTCAGCAGCCGCAGCCTGGGCAGCTTGAAAGGACGTCTGGTGAGAAGTAGCTAAAATAAGCGCGGCAGCAGTCAGCAACCGTTTTTTCATCTTGAATCCTCTTTGCGCGATTTAGGGTTTGAAGTCCTTAGAATAAGGCTTGAATGTCAAAAAAGTCAATGCGTGTGTGATCAATATCTTCTTTGCGAGTTTAATCGTGATTAATTGATTTTAATTAGGGTTGGATATATCTGTTTTTTTAAATATCTTCCGATAAATCTTTGTTTTTGAGTAAAATGACAAATATGAACCACCATCTGATTCTGGATAGTCCGGTTGGAAAATTAACGCTGGTCGCCTCTGATACCGCGTTGTTAGCCCTGCTTTGGGAACAGGACCGCCCTGGCCGGGTTGTGCTTGAATATGGCCCAGAAGTGAATCCAGACCAGCCTGAACATGACGTTTTAGCGGCTGCATCCCTGCAGCTCACAGAATATTTTGCCGGTCAGCGCAAAGTGTTTGATTTGCCGCTGGATCCACAAGGTACGCCTTTTCAACAGCAGGTCTGGCAGGGATTGTTAACGATCCCCTATGGTGAAACCCTGAGTTATGGCGCCCTGGCTGCCCGTATCGGCGCGGTGCCGGGTGCTTCACGCGCTGTCGGTGCTGCTAACGGGCGCAATCCGATTTCAATTGTTATTCCCTGTCATCGCGTAATTGGCAGCAGTGGTAAACTAACGGGTTTTGCGGGTGGACTTAAAAACAAAGCCCATTTGCTCAACCTGGAGAGCCGTCAGGGTGTTTTGCCGCTGCTGGAATAATGCCCGATAACCCAGAGTGGAATCTTAAACGGTTACCCTAACGCCCGGTTTGCATGTGCTGCTGATCATGCGTTTCGACAGCTTTTACAGCCCAATCTTATCTAATTCCCGCCGGGTAGATAACGACTTGCGTCAGAAAGGCGCAGCGAGAAATTTTCAATCTGATTGAGCTGGTAATTCTGGGACTGCCATTTGGCAATCTCGCGCATGCCGCTAAAGATGCCTTGCTCAACAGCTAAGGCGACACGTTCCCCAAAACCTTTGGCGACAGTCTGCGCGACGCTTCTAAACGCGGTTTCAATTAACTCTAAATCGGTTGGTCCAAATTTACGCGAAATCGCCCCAATAATTCGGCTTTTTTCTTCCATCAGGGCGCCATTAAACTGGTCGTAGACTTTTTCCTGATGGGGATCCCCTTGATAGCCAATTTCTTTAAGGGTTAAAGGCAAATCGTGAATAATATGCGCCACCATTGATAAAGCGGTTACTTCAGTCACGCTGGTGCGGTTATAGCCCGTGGCTTCAGCATTACGGCCTGCATCAAAAGCTGAACGCCAGACTTCAGGAACCTGCTCCATTTTGCCAGCGCTATAAGCGTCATAAGCAGCAAAATATTTATTGGCAAAATTGACTAAAAGCCGCGCTTCAAATTCAGCTCCGGCTTTGTCGCCATTGGCGATCATTTTGTCCATTTCTTCGATGCCGCGCTCAGTGATCACGCGATACATGGCCGCAAAAATCCCGCGATGATCTTGAACTTGGCCGAGTTCAGATTCCATCGTCTGCAGGCGCTCTAAAGCCTGAAAAGAGCGATTTCTCAAACTCGTTAAGCTATCAGATGGATGAGGGTCAGGAATCGGTGTAAAAGCTGATGTGACAGGCGCTTCGCGGGTCTGGGCGCGATATTGTAAATGTTCTGATAAAACCCCAATTAAGCGGGCCTGACTGGGCAAACTGGTAAAGCGGGCTGCACGCAAATGGTTATAGCTGCTTAAATCACGGCCATCACTCAGGCCAAAGCGCGGTATTTTGAGTTCATACAGGTGATAAGTGCCTTGGCGGCTCTGAACCAGGGCAAAGTCCTGATTATCAAGTCGGAATTTTTTCTGGTCGTGAAGGAATTTGAGCGCAGCACCTTCCGTGTCAAAAGCTTTACGATGGGCGCCGATGTAGATGCTGTGTTTGCCTAAATTGCCAATTGGCTGGCCTTTTAAACTTTGAGGATCAAAGTGTTCAGACAGGCTCAGATTTAAAGGCTTTACCGGTAAGAGCTGATCGACCAGACTGGTGCTGAGTACTTGAGACTGAGTCAACTGGTCAAAGGCGCTCTGAGTGGGCTGAAGGACCGTCTGGCTGTCTACAGCAGAGTCACGAAAGATCTCCCGCAGATCATCTGGGGTGATGGTTTCACTGCTAACAGAGTGAAGAGCCGTTTGATTGGATGTCTGTTGAAGAGTCGGCAAGCTGGGTGAGGGGCGCTGGAGTGAAAAATCGCTCATAGATGCCAGGGTATCAGAATTCGCGCTGGTAGCGGAAGCCGAATTTGAGATCCATTGTCTGCAAAGTTTGGGCCGGGCGCGTAAATAGGGTATCTGAACGGGTCAAAAGCTCACCTTCGAGGTTCAGACCATTGCCATGATCATATTTAAAGCCGCCACCGTATTGATTGGCTTTACCAGCATCACCAAGCTGGGTTGTGGTGGTCAGGCTCAGGCCAGAGGCAATTTCATGGGAGCTGCCCAGTTTAACTGAGTTCCAGCTCAGACCATTGGCCCCAACCGGTTTTGCCTCGGCCCGCAGGCTATGGCCCTGAACCACTTTGACTTCTGCGCTGGTGCTCAAGCTCTTGAGCGGGTCACCGTCGGCTGTAAGTTTGGTTTTGGCGCCAAGTTTAACCGGGCCTGCATTAATTTTACTGTTAAGCGTCAGATTCTCAGGTAATTGTGTCCCAGTTGGTTCTGATGCCAGTGGTACAGCCCTTGCAGTAGCTTTAGTGCCTTTACCGGAGGTTTTACTGGCACTGCCAGTACTGCCTGAGCCGCTTTTGGCTTTGCTGGTGGATTTTTCCCCGTCAGCGCTTTTTTCGCGATTGCGGGGTGAGCCATCTACGCTGATTTCGATGCCCAGATCATCAGCGGGTTTATAGCTGGCGGACAGTTTGCCGCCCAAGCTGCGACCTTCATCACCCACGCTAGTTGTACCCTGCAGCTGTAAAGCCCCAAAGCGAGCAGTAGTCTGTAAATCTGCCCCCGTTGTCTCTTCACGATCAGCTTCACCCGGACGGGTACCGCTGACCGTTGTGGTTTTGGGCGTGGTTTTAAACGTCACCGGAGATTGCTCAAGCGCTTTAGCTGAACCTTTTTTAGACGGGCTGCCTGTGGCTGGAGTGGGGGAAGTTTGAGCTGGAATCGAGCCGGCTGAAAGCGGTTTGTTTTTAATGGCGACTTCGCTTTTAGCCGGTTTGGCTCCCTTTTCGCGGAAAAGCGGTTCGGGCGCTTTTATACCGGGCAACAGATCATCATCTACCAGTTTGACGATAATCTGCTCTGGGCCTTTGGACTTTTTGAGAGCATCCTGAATCAGCGCCAGATCTTTGGGATCAATGCCTTTGACTTCAGGCATTTTAGCCAATAAAGACAGCTCGCGCGTACTGAGCTGCTGGTCACGGTTAAAATCCATTTTGCTCAGGGTCTGCTGGGTCTGAGGGGTAAATCGGCGGATATCCACGGGCTGCTCCAGGGGCTATGCTGCTCTGACAATTGCTGCAGAAGACTCCGCAGACACTGTCTCATGTACTAGTATCGTCAATTTAGAGCGGGATCTTGCGCAGCTTTGCTGCGCAGTGGTGGGTTTAAAGGCACAAGATGAAAACCGAAGAGAAACCGGAGCGTCTTTAATCTTTGTCTTCGAACCCAAAACTCAAAACTCATAACCCACAACGTCGGCTCTGCCGACAATAACTTTTTTAAATGTAGGCAAGAAATCGCCCTGAGCTTCGAAAAGTTAGAAGGTAGTCCAGTATCAGAGGTGGCTTTTATGGTTAATGTCGGAGTCGATAATCGCGTCAATGCCCCCATTCCTGTTCCCCGCCCGCGGCCTGCGGATCTGGGTACTCAGTATGAAACCTACAAGGTGCAGGAAGGTGATTCACTCTGGAAGATTGCCGCATCTCAACTGGGCTCTGGAGCTGAGTGGAATCAGATTTATGAACTCAACAAAGATCTGATTGGCAGCAATCCCAATCTGATTAAGCCCGGTACTGAACTGCGCATTCGTCCTGCGGCTCAGCCCGCTGGACCTGAAACCCTTGCGCCAGTTGCCCCGGAAGTTGCTGCTGAAGTACCGCCTGCTGAACCTGTGGATGTGCTAAGCACCCCACCTAGTGCTGAAGGGTCTGCTGTGCCCAGTGTGCCGCTGCTTGAAACCCCGGCACTTGAAACGGAAGCTTTACCGCCTGTCACCCCAGAAGCCGTAACTGACGTTCCCCCTGAAGTGCTGATAGCAGTCCCTGCTACGCCACTTGAGCCCGCGCCAGCAGAGCCCTCACCAATTGAGCTGACACCGATTGAAGCCCAACCGGCCGAAACCGTTCCAGCGACACCGGCACTTGAGCCTGTTCCTGAAGTGATTCCTGAGGCTGCCCCTGAGGTCGCGGCTGCAGAAGAAGTGCTTCCCGCACCCGTTGTGGATCCAGCCCCGCCCCAGATTGATCCGGTGGCCCAGGCCCAGGCAGCTGCGATCTTAGAGCGCATTGATGGCAAAGGTTTTACGGCCTCCCATCATGGTGATCCCGTTGGCGGGATACCTCAGGTTGCTCGCGCCATGGATGAATTGCTCGGCCTTTATAACAGCATTCAGCCCGGTGCGCTTGAACCCGAGACCGAAGCCAAAGTGGATACCTGGGCCAAAGAGATCGTCAGCACCCGTTTAGTTAAATCCGGTCAGCGCTTTGACGCCATTAGCGACGCCAATAGCCAAAAGCTGACTCAATTGCTGACTTCACGCGCCTTTAACTCACTGGAACCAGCGCGTCAGGATCGCTTAGTTGCAGAGCTGCGCGTCAACTATGACATTCTCAAAGTGCGTAAAAATCTCTCACCTGCCCATCAGCAATTGCTAAATACCCTTGAGCCGCTGGTCAATCGTCAGCCTGGCTAAAACGCGTTTTTTCTAAAGCCAAAAATGCTGGCGTGTCCAGTCATCAGTCTGTTGGAGCTCAGCAGGCTGTTTGGCTCTAGGCCGTAACCAGAGCACCATCAAGCCTGCAAAGAGCGACGGGTATTGGGCTTCGAGCTGATCCCAGGCCTGAAGATCTGAGTAGGGCAAGTGCGGAAAGGCTTGAGCGAACAGCTTATAAAAGCTGGGTTGCCAAAGTTCAGGACCAATCAGCTCCAGATTGCATTCAGCCAGCCAGGGGCCTAAGTCTGGCAGATAAAAGGCCTGTTCGCGTGGATGAAACAGCAGATCGCGGCAGGTTTCAAGCGTGTAAAAATCATAAGTGCCGCGCAGCCAGTGGGCGGCTTCGCCAGGGTCTGTCAGTAACTGCGCCCTGATGGCTCTGACCTCTTCAGGGCTTTCCTGGCCCGTGATGCCACAAGCCTCTCGCAGGGCCCAGATCGGACTGCGGGCTCTGTGGCTGTAAACGCCAAGTTTGAGCAGGCCGTTTGGTTTTAACAGTCCAGTCAGGACCTTTAAGCCGGCTAAAGGATCGGCCAGATGATGTAATACGCCGCCACAGCTGATTAGGTCAAAACGCTGTTCCCAGTGATCAAGGGCTAAAAGATCAGCCTGAAAAAGCTCTGCTTTGAGCTGGTGCTGGGACAGGCTTGTTTGTGCATACTCTAAGGCGCTTAAGCTTAAGTCGATGCCGGTGAGTTGGGCCTGCGGCAATTGTAAGGCCAGTTGGGCAAGCTGTTGACCGGTGCCACAACCTGCGACTAACACATGCTGTGGTTCAGCAATCGACAGATTAAACAGCGCCTGCAGCTGATCCGGTAAAGATTCCAGCGCCAGACGCTCAGGGGCTAGCCAGCGGGGGTAAGGACTTTCGCTATAAAAGCGATAACAGGGATCCTGCTCTGGAATCGGTGTCAGGCTGGGAATCTCTGCTTTTGAAGAAAGATCTTGAAGGGGCTGATAACAAGCCAAAAGCTGGGTTTGTTCAGGTTCAGCGGAGAGTGTGTCTAAAACCTGTTTTTCTTCAGGGCTTATGGCCCAGACAAAGCCATTGAGCTGGCATTGCTGGCTCAATAAAGAGAGCATTTCAGGTTCTGCAGCAACTTGACCCAGCAAGATTTTGCGGCGTAAGCTGGTTAGCTTTTGCTCAAGCACAGGGTTCATCACGTAGCAGCGGCTCATCAGCAGCTTAAAGAGCGAGTCCTGAAACCATGCCTGAAAGGGCATCTGATCGGGTAGCAGAGCGCTTAGCCAGGATGCATAGGGCTGCAAACTGCTGTTGAGGTCAGGCAAGAGCCTCTGTAGCTGTAAACGCAGGCGTTGAGCGAGTTCCGGTTCGAGGGTTTCAGCGGGGAGTTCCTGAAGCAGCAGTAACAGTTCTTGATCCAGGCGGCTGTCTTCAAGGCGATCCAGCAAGAGCAAAAGCTGGCGCAGTAAACGCAGATGTGGGCCACGACGGGCAAGTTCTCTGCCAATCTGGACAAGTAAAGGCTCGATGGGGTCTCTGGAGCTTGTTGCTGACATGGGGTGTATTATATCTCTAAGATGCCTATTTACACCTGCCTGAATCGATTGATTGTGCTGTTTTTGCTCCTGCTGGCTCTGCCGCTTAAGGCTGAGACCTGGCCTCAGATTCCGGCTCCAGAGCTGAGCGTGAGCTATGACCGCCAGACCCGGACTTTAAGCGTTATCAATCGTGAGCCTGCACCCTATAGCCTGACATTTAGCTTTCCTAAACTTCAAAATACCCGTTTGAGCTGTACCCAGCCTTGTCTGGTGCTGGCGCCACCGATGAGCACCACGGCTGTGATTCGACTGGGGCCAGCCGCTGCTGGGACCTGGGACTTTGAGTATCGCTACAAAAGCCTGATTGGCGATTATCGCGCTTTGCCCGATTTAAAACAGGTTTATGAGTTGCCCTATACATCAGGGCAGAGTTATTGGCTGAGTCAGGGCTATAACGGCCCTTTTAGCCATCAGGGTTCTGAGCGCTATGCCCTGGATTTTGTGATGCCTGAAGGAACAGCGGTGCGGGCTGCTCGTGCCGGTACCGTGGTCTGGACGGTGAGTGAGTATCAGCTGGGTGGGCC
>CAJYHH010001034.1 GCA_913773825.1 Candidatus Sericytochromatia bacterium
AATGCATGCGGGCTTGGTCAGGCTTCTGACGATCTTGTGATGAAATGCTCTCACCAGCCCGCTTTGCCGGTTATTTTAGACCGGTCTAGCTTTGTTTCTCTTAGAAAGGACGCTAGTTATGAAAATCAAAGACGCAGTCCGCCTTGCCCTGCTTTATGCCCATAACCAAGGGCTGATTCCCGCAGGTGTCTGGGGTCAGGACCAAAAAGGTGCCGGACCTGGCGCCAAAGGTGGCGTACTCGCCGAAACCCAAGGCTTGGCATTTGCTCATAATACGATTCTCAACGAGCGCTCAGCTGCCTGGCTGCCTTATGGGGCCGCTGTTTTAGGTCAGTCTGGCGTGGGTGTCATGCAGTTTGCTGATTATCAGCACAATACTTATGACATCTTAAAAATTATTGGCGAAACCTGCTGGTCAAGTGGTGGACGGGTTTCGATGCCAGTGGTGATTATGACCGCTTATGGCGCCTTACACGGTAAAGGTGCAATGTATCATTCTCAGACTGTCGAAAACGAAATGGTCGGTTTGCCAGGCTGGAAAGTGGTCTCAGCTTCTAATCCCAATGACGCTGCTGGCTTGCTTTTAGCCGCGATTAAAGACCCCAATCCCGTCCATTTTATGTACCCTCGTGCCCATTCTGGCTTGCCGACTGATTCTGCCACAACTCGCGGTCTGGCGCATTTAGAGCTGCCAGGCTTTGAGCTTTTGCCGGGTGAGCGTGAACTGATGGAAACTCCTGGTATCGGCGGCAAATCCCGCTGGTTAAACCTGACAACCGCACCCGCTGATCAGCGTGATGGCAGTTGGATTCAGGAATGGCCAGAAGGCCTGAGTATTCCGGAAATTGAAATTGGCAAAGCCAGACTGGTCCGTGAAGGTGACCATGCGGTGATCTTTACCCATGGCCGGATGTTGCCGATGGCCTGGCAGGCAGCAGATGCCTTGAGCCTGCTGTCAGGTAAAGAGGTCGCTGTGATGGATCTGCGCACGCTTAAACCCGCGCCGATTGCGGATATGGAGCCTCTCATTAAACAAACCCGTGGTCGCGTGTTGTTTTTAAATGAAGCCACAGCCGCCAATAACTGGATGAAGTCTCTGGCTCAGGATCTGCAGATTCAGCATGGCTGGAGTTATGAGACTTTCCCTGAAGTGCTCAGCGCGACAGATTCTCCCGTTGGTCAGGCGCTTGAAATTGAAGTTCAGATTGTGCCTCAGCCTGAAGATGTCTTTGCCAGCTTGTGCGGCTTTTATACCCCTGAACAGATTGAAGCGGTTGCTCGCGCAGCCGGAGCCAGCCTGAACCGTCATGCTGATGGCTGGTTTGACCGGGCTGAGCTTAAAAGTCTGGCAACAGCAGCACTAGCCAAAGCCAAATCAGAGAGCTCAGCTTATACCACTCCGATCAATCCACTTAAACAACTCACTAGGAGCTAAATCATATGTCCGAATCCCAATATATTCAACTTGAGCTCCAGGGCCGCGTGGCGCTGGTGACAATTAATCATCCGCCAGTTAACTCTCTGAGTCCTGGCGTGATTGCCGAGCTGGATACAGTTTTAAAGTCAATCGAAGCCAATGATGACATTGGTGCGGTTGTGCTGACCGGTGCTGGTCCCAAAATTTTCGTGGCCGGTGCTGACATCAAAGCCATGTCTGCGATGAATTCAACCCAGGCCGAAGAACTGGCTCATAATGGTCAGAGCACGCTGAATCG
The DNA here is from genome assembly GCA_913773825.1 of Candidatus Sericytochromatia bacterium. GTDB lineage: Bacteria > Cyanobacteriota > Sericytochromatia > UBA7694 > UBA7694 > CAJYHH01. The sequence continues at coordinate 1,716 of CAJYHH010001034.1, forward strand.
CCTCGAAGATATGCCCAAGCTGACCATTTGCGCCATTAACGGCTTAGCGCTGGGTGGTGGTTTAGAGCTGGCCATGGCCTGCGATATGCGTATCTGTGCTGAACACGCCAAAATGGGTCAGCCTGAAATCAATCTGGGAATTATTCCTGGCTTTGGCGGCACCCAGCGTCTGCCCCGTATTGTGGGGGTTGGCCGCGCGATGCAAATGTTAATTACCGGTGACCCGATTGATGCTCAGACCGCTTTGGCCTGGGGTCTGGTCAATGCTGTCTGGCCGGGTGATCAGCTGGTTGAGCGCGCGCTTGAGCTGGCTCGCAATGCCGCTGCAAAAGCCCCTGTGGCCGTCAAACTGATTCAGCAGGCTGTCTATCAGGGGATCGATAAGCCGCTCCAGCTGGGTCTGCACTGCGAAATCAACAGCTTCAGACAGGTCTTTGAAACCGAAGATAAATCTGAAGGCATCAGCGCTTTCTTAGAGAAGCGCGCACCCCAGTTTAAAGGCAAATAATGGACTCATAGATTGGAGGATGAATGGACAAGAGGACGTAGGACATAAAGCGAAATGTATTTTGTCTTACGTCCATTTGTCCTCTTCTAGTCTGTTACAACCGTTAAGGTACCGGTATCCGCATTGAGTCGGGCCTGTAGCCCGGCTTCTAGAGCGGCTGCTTCTGGTAGGCCGACAATGGCGGGTTTACCCAGTTCGCGCAGTAAAATTGCAGCGCTGTCGTAAACATCTCCTTGGGTTAGAATCACACCGTTTACCAGCTCTAAGCAAGGGATCCAGCCTGGATCAATTCGGCTGGTGACCAGTATCGTTTGATCTGCGAGATAACCTTCAGGCAATTGATGAAGAGCCTGGTCTGTCAGCCAGATGCATCCCTGGGTTAAGCCATTTTTGAGGCCTGTACCTTTTATTGAACCACTCTGAATGGGTGTATCTGGGCGCCAGCCTTTTTGCCAGCGAGCATACAGATCTTTGCGATGCTGAATCTGCTCTGGGCTAACGGGCTCTCCCCGATCAAGGGCCGTAAATTCAGCTGGGCCACACCACCACAGATCGTCGGCTTGCTTGAGCAGTTGTTTTTTAACCGCTTCCTGAGCGAGTGTTTCAAGCCGTTGGCGCAGCTGATGTAAAGCCCAAAGGGTTTCCATCAGCCAGTTTTCGCGAGTATTGATCAGCCAGCTTAAAAGCTGCCAACGGGGGCGATCCAGCCAGTTTAAAGATTTACGGACTGGTTCATCGGCATCCTGGCTCCAGTCTTGCAGCAAGATCTGAAAGGTCTGTTCAGGAAGATCTGCTAAACGTGGCTGGGCTAAATCGATTGACCCTGAACCATGATGGCCAAAGTGGCCCATAAACAGCTGCCAGAGTGGACGGAATTCAGGGTCTGTCAGCAAAACATTGAGTTTAGGCTCAAGTGCCTCATCACCCCTGACCAGATCTTGAGTACGGTCCCAGAGCTGAATCAACTCATTACGCAATCGGGTAGAAGGATTCAGATGACCTGCTAGTTGTTCTGCTAATAAGCCGCTGGCTTCAAAGGGTTCAGCCAAGGCCCGAATCCAGATTCCGAGTTCGAGATAAGCCGGTAAAAAGAGCCGGTAGATCTCCTGGCCCTGCTGTAAATGGCCTCTAAAGCGCTGATGAGGCACAATAAAGGTCTCCCAGACACTCTGGCTCAGGCGTCTTAAGCGTTTTTTGAGCCCAGGCAGGCCTTTAAAGGCGGGTAAAGCCTGAGGGTTACTGTCTCCTGGGGCTCTGCCAAGCAATACTCGCCAGCGTGGAGCCGGTAGAATGAGTTTGCCCGCCAAAGATTCTAGCCAGTCATAACCCAGGCTGTCAGCTGTTTCAGAACTATTAGCTTCTGCCGGATGAGTGGCGGGCAAAGACGCAAGCCACTCGCGGGCGGCCTGTTGAATTAAATGAAGACTCAGTGGGCTTGTAAGGGCGGGTAAAGCCA
>CAJYHH010001035.1 GCA_913773825.1 Candidatus Sericytochromatia bacterium
TATGGTGCTAATGGCTTCACGGCGCTCTAATTGGTCAAAATTCGGTGCACTTAAACCTAGCTTTTTAAAGCCTGTTGAAAGGATCTCGCTATAAGCTGCGGCAAAATTATGGGCCATATTCTGGTGATAACGTAAGCGCAAAGCCTGACCAATTTGCTGATCATAGCTGGCAGCATGGCTTTCGCCGCGTAAGCTCTGTAAGGCGTCATAAACTTGTTTAAGGGGCCCAGTCTGGGGATTATCGCTTACTGCTTCACCAAGACGATAACGTTCAAGCACTTGATTCATTTCAGTGGGGTCCATGGCCTGACCCGCATCAGCAGCCTGATAACCGCTGACCTGTGACCAGATGGCTAAATTATCGGCGCGGGCCACACCGCCAAGCTGTTTAACAACCGGCTGACGGATCAAATCACTGCGCTCACCGCGAGTGGCGGCTTCCCAGATTTTAAGATGCTGAGGAGCGCCGTTACTACCGGCAGGCGCAGTATGCGTATAGCCCCAGAAGGTTTTAAGATTGGGGAAATGCTGGCTAAGCACCTGCATATTGCTGCGATAGCCTGTGTTACAACCGCTGATATGTAAATCTTCAATCTGGGCTGCTGCTGCAGGGAATAAATCGGCTAAACGGCCAATATCACCAAAGCTCAGGCTACCGCTGCCGCTTTCGCTCCAGATTGTCAGACCATCAGAATGGCCAGATAAGACCACACGTCCCGGAATGCTGCCACCGCGCTCAGCTCTGCTCCAGACTTGGGCAATTGCAGCTAATTCATCACGTCCAGAGGCTTTGGCCTGATTTAGCAATTGCGTGAGCTTGGTGCTGCGGCTTTCGTCTAAATTCAGACTGTTGACAAACTGCTTAATTTGTTCAGGTTTGTCGAGCTCCAGGCTGCCTTTGATCACTTCTAAATAAGCGCCGCTGCGGCTTAAAGCCTGCTGTTCGTGGGTGGCTGCGGGATTTAAGCCTAAAAAGAGAATCTGGTCCCGTGGGGCAATTGCTGGAACTCGGCCGCGCTGAGTGCTGGTCACGCTGTTGCGATCGCGGGGGACAAGTTGGGTGGCGTTAGGAGCAGGCGGATTGGCCGCTGAGCTGACACGCCGAGTCTGACTCGCAGTGGCGTTAGCGCGAGTGGGCTGAGTCTGTTGGGGGGATGTAAGCGAAACGAGAGAGGGCATGCTACCTGTAACACTGTCTGGATAATCTTGTTATCATGCGGGTTTGAGCGATTCTTGCGTCAGCTTTTAAGCTTAGCTGAATATCTTGAAATGAAGTCGGTATTTGCCCGTATTTAGGCATTCGGATCAGTGAAAAGGCCTGGATTTAACCTTAGTTAAACCAAGCCTTATAGAACACTTTGTTTTATCGAGGCTGATTAGGGCCTAGAGCCTGATTGGGTTTGTTAATTGGGTTTGTTAATTGGCTTTAATCAATGACCACTTCGGGATCTGCAACGTCGCGGTCCAGAACCAAAGTCTGCCAACAAAACCAGAGTACAGATAACAGGCCCCAGCCAAGGCCTACAATCACCCCAACATCGACAATACCACGCCAGGGCTGGGGGGTGACGCGAATAATTGTAACAAGTACAAAAATACCGCCGGTTAAACAATAAGCAACAATTTTGCGCTTACGAGTGGTGCCAAAAAAGCACATACAAAACAGCGGGGCTAAAATGGCGCGTTTAGTGCTGGGATTATCGCGCAGCCAGCGGGCGCGGGCTGCAAAACGCGGTGAATAATGTTTTTGAAAGCCACGATAGCCTTCGGAATAAGCCATAAACAGGGTCCAGCCAATCAGAGCAACCCAAAGCATCGGGCTCAGGGGTTTCTGAAACAGCTCGACGACATAGGGCGTGACTTTATAAAGGGCCTCGCCGAGCAGCAGGCTGAATCCGACAATTCCCCAGCCAGCGGCTAAACGGCCAAGCTGTTGCTGGGAAGCGTCAAGGGGTAGACTTTCAGTTGAAGTCGTGATGGGATTCGTCATCGGGACATACCTGGTATTCGGGGTGATGGACTTAATGATTCAAGTCCTAGGGAACAACTAGATTGGGACAACTAGATTTATCCAGCTTAACAGGATTAACCAGTCAAGAGTAGCAGGTTAAGGCCATGAGCAGGCAAGTCTGAGAGAGTTTCAAGGTTTCTCTCAGGCTTGTTCAGTCTGCTTATTGCTTTTTAACCGTCACCTGATGCCCCTGCTGAACGGCTTGTTCAGCCAGTGCCAGTGCTTCATCCTGGCTACTGGGGGAGCCCAGATTTAAGAAGTATTTGCCTTTGTCTTCAATCACTTTGACCGATTTACCCAACTGCGACAGATCTGCAGAACCAGCTTCAGCTGCACTGCGATCGTCATAGGGGCCAGCTTGCACCTGAAAACTGTCGCTTTCAGCAGGTTTGACTGAAGGGGTATTGAGCTTAGGCGGCGTGACCTGATTTTGTGGTTTAACCGGTGGGGGCGTCATCAACGGAGCCCGCGCCGGTGGCGGAATCGTCGCTACGGGTAACGGAGGGGCCATTACAGTTGTATCTTGGGTGGGTTGGGGCTTAGGTGGCGCTACAACAATCTGCTCAATTGGGCTTGGGCTGGCTGAGACGCTTGGGCTGGGTTCAGGCAGATTGCCATCACCTACAATCCGGGTGCCACGGCCTTCAAGGACGCGTTCATTGCTCGCACTTGGACTTGAGCTGATGCGCACAACTGGCGCTTCTTGAGTGGGAAAACGCGAGACAGACAAAAACAGTAACAGGGAGCCTGTCAGGATCACCAAGGCTGCGCCAACTGTAATCGGCCAAATCAGCTCTTTGCCGCCACTGGATTCACCAGGGCCTTCAATTGCCTGGGGCAATTTGCTTTCATCAAAATCATCATCGAGATCAGCGCTGGTGCGATTGCCAAGGGCTGTGTTTG
>CAJYHH010001036.1 GCA_913773825.1 Candidatus Sericytochromatia bacterium
CGCATCTGGATGATCCAGAACAAGTCCAGCCCCTAATTGACGAAAATGGCCAGCAGACCCTTGAGTTTTATCTTGAAGGGGTTCACTGCGCAGCCTGTATCTGGCTGGTTGAAAAGCTGCCTGAATACGTGGCGGGGGCGCAGTCTGCCCGCTTAAATCTCAGTAATTCCACAGCCCGCGTTACGATTGCAGCAGGAGCCCGCTTTGAGCCCGTTGCCAAAATGCTGGCTAACTGGGGTTATCGCCCCCATGTGATTACCCAAAGCGCTGAGACCGAAAAACTCGTCCGCCGCGATCAGGTGCTGATGCTCAGCCGCATTGGCATTGCGGCTTTTGCCTCTGGTAATCTGATGATTTTATCAGTTGCCCTTTACTCAGGCTTAAGTGGCCCGCTGGCTCATTATTTTGAATGGCTGTCGCTCTTGCTGGCAGCACCCGCTGTGACTTTTAGCGCCTGGCCTTTTTATCGCCAGGCCTGGGGCCAGATTCGCCATAGCCGCCAGATTTCAATTGATGTGCCAATAGCTCTGTCACTATTGCTGGGTACACTCGGCGGCGTCTACGAGCTGATTTTAGGCAGCCGCCAGATTTACTTTGATTCGCTGGCAATGCTGGTGTTTTTACTGCTGTTTAGCCGCTATACCCTGATGCGCACCCAGCAGACCGTGCTCAGACAAGATCGCCTGCTGGCCTTTTATACTCCCGAAGCCGTTGAGCGCCTTGAAGCGGATCAGTTTGTTGCGGTGCCGCTTAATCAGCTCCAAACTGGCGACGTGATTCGGGTTAAAGCCGGTATGCGCCTGCCAGCAGACGGTCAGGTTGTTTCAGGTGAAGCCCTGCTCGATATGTCGGTTTTAACCGGTGAAGCCTTTCCGCAGCCGGTTAAAACTGGTGATGACGTTTACTGCGGCACCCATAATCAGCAAGGTGAGCTCTTGATTAAGCTTGCAGCCATGGGCACAGCCTCCCGCCTGGGCCAGATTTTACTGCGCTCACAGGCCAATCTAGAAGAAAAAACCCGCCTGGTGCGTCTGGCTGATCGCCTGGCGCGCCGTTTTGTCGGCCTTGTGCTGACATTGGCGGGCGTTTTATGTCTGGTCTTTGTATCGCACCCGCAGACGGCGCTGGTTCGCGTGCTCGCACTCGCGATTATCAGCTGCCCCTGTGCCCTGGCCCTGGCCACGCCGCTGATGGTTCAAATATCACTCAAGCGTGCGCTGGCCCGGGGCTTTTTTGTTCGCAAAGCCGAGAGTTTAGAACGTCTGCCTGACACTCAGGCCATTGTCTTTGACAAAACCGGCACCCTGACCCAGGGCCGCTTTGAACTGCTCAGCGCTGAAGGTTTAAGCCCTGAAGTCAGCGCTGCCATTCTCGCTCTGGAAACCCGTTCCCCTCATCCGGTGGCCCGCGCCTTAGTTTTAAGCCTGAGTCAGAATCAAACAACGGCTAATCAACCCACTACAACAGCTGAAATTTCAGACTTTGAAAATCTGCCTCAAGGGGGTGTCACGGGCCGAACGGCTGACGGGAGCCGCTGGAGCATTTATCCCGATTCAGAATATCACCCGGCATCTGGCACTCAAGCTGATTCAGCAACTGATTCAGCAGGGCACGTCATGGTCAGGCTGATTGTCAGCAAAGGTACTGAGCCGGTTGCCAGTTTATTACTGGGAGATCGCCTCAGACCCGAAGCGCCTGCCACCATTGCAG
>CAJYHH010001037.1 GCA_913773825.1 Candidatus Sericytochromatia bacterium
CCCTGTTGAACAGCTCTCCTGGACCTTAGAAGCTTTGATTCAGGGCAGTATTTTTCAGTTTGGCTTTTTAGAGCAGACTGATATCTCCAGCTGGATTCGAACAAATATTAATTTATTGCTGAAGCCTTACCTGCTTAAATAAGCACAATTTAAAGTGGATTAAATGTAGTGATTTATGCTTGAGGCTTTGTGGCAATTTACAATCTTTGTTTAGACAGGTAATCTGCCTGAATGAAAAGCAATTATCAATCCATTGATGAGTACATCAGCACGTTTCCTGAGTCTGTTCAAAAAATCCTGACTGAAATGCGTCAGCTGATTCAGGCTGAAGCACCAGAAGCGACTGAAAAAATCAGTTATCAGATGCCAACGTTTGATCTTAACGGTAACTTAGTTCACTTTGCGGCTTTTAAGCAGCATATTGGCCTTTACCCTGGCCCAGCTGCCATTGTGACGTTTGCTGAGCCGCTCCAGCCTTATAAAACCTCTAAAGGCGCGATTCAGTTTCCTTTGGATCAGCCTTTGCCTAAGCAGCTAATTAAGCAAATTGTCGCTTTACGGGTCCAGGAAAACCGCTTAAAAGCGCCTAAGCAAAAGCCTCGCGCTGCTCATGCCGCTAAAGCTGATTAATTTTATGCCAGGTTTTTTTCATTCCCAATCATCTTTGTTTTGCTCTGTTCTGGCACTGGTTGCAATCAGTTTAACGGCTGGGCCTGTTTGGGCTGAGCCAGTTGCACTTAAAACCGGCCAGACAAGCCTGACGCGCACTCGTCAGTTTGAATTACGCGATGGTGTAGTATACGGTGGGCCGATTACAGCTGAACGCGCTGACTTAAAGCCGGTTGAGTCTTTGGCTGGCCTTTTTACCACGCCGCCTAAGTTTAAAAGTATTCAGGCAGATTCATCTATTTTGGTTGCAGAAGCTGAAGACGGCAGGCTGTTTATGCTGGAATACCCAACTCCTGGCACTTTAGCGGCTGATGTGATTCAGCAATGGAGTGACCAGTGGGGCATGCCGTATCGCAGCACATTAACGCTGCCTCGTGGTGCCAAAGCCTGGTCTTTTTCTAATCGCAATATCGATGTGGCTCAGTATGAAGATGCCCAGGGGCAAGAGTTTTACTGGGGGATTGCAGGCTGCAGCACACTTTATGCCTTATCTGGGGACGGGCGCCGTCTGCACTATACAGACCCCTGGTTACCGGCTGATTTTAGTCGAGAAGTCTGTTTGCCAGATCAAGGCACGTTTATTGCTGAAAACTTTTCTTCAAGTGCTTCAACGCTGTTTGTAATCGGCCGCAACGGCGAGATGTTTACCCGAATTGATGACTATGATTTAAACGGCGGCACGCCTTTTTATGATTATCGCTATGATCCGGTCAAGCCACACGGGATCCCTGGAACGGATCCCAAGTCTGAGTATCAAACCCGCCGTCCGTTTACCTCTGACTGGCAGGTTCAGCCTTTGATTCCGCTGCAGGGGCAAGCGCAGATCAGTCGCCTGATCACGATTTTGCAAAATGGGAGAGGCAACGCAGCCCGTGAGCTGCGGGTAGCGGGCCGCAATGCAGTGGGGAAGCTGGGCTATTATTATAAAAATCTCAATGAGGGTTTAGCTGGTTTAGATGAGCAAGCGTCTCAAGCCTGGACATTTAAAGCCGCTGATGTTGAGATTCAGCCATCTGACTGGCTAAGGGTAGATGTTTCAGAATCTGCTAAGCGACTAAATCGGGGGCCTGATCAGAGTTTTAGTTTAAAAGGCGATAGGCTGAAGATTCAGGGTGCTGAGCGTGAAGATCTGGATGTGCAGGCTTTGCGCTTTAACTGGGCCTGTGGGCCAGCAGAGGTAAGCTTTCGTAATAAGTCAGGGCAAAATCTGACAGCCCGCTTACATTTGGCAGATGGCTGGGTGCCCTTTGTTCAGGAAGATCGTTATCAGGGCAATCAGGCTTTAACCGATTCTGCGGCTCAACAAATTCCGTTTATTCGCAATTATAAAGGCACATTAGAATTACCTGTCGAGCTGCAGCATGACCCTGATTTGGGTGATTTACATTTTAAGAGCTTTGCTGTGGCCGTAACGGTTGGGCCTGGCTGGGCAAAAGTCTGGAATGACCAGCTTGAGCTGAGTTTTGGGGTTGAGCCTTATTTACCTTTGTT
>CAJYHH010001038.1 GCA_913773825.1 Candidatus Sericytochromatia bacterium
CTATTTGCGTTCCTGACTTTGGCTGCGGGTCGACATCACCCGCAGCTTTTTTTCTGTTTACTTGTCTGTTTAGTGGTAGCAAATGATTGGATGTTTGGGCTTTTAAACCCACCACCCACCACCCACCACTCACCACTTTTAAAAAAAGGCCTGATATAATTCCGCCATGACGCATGTACATCTAATCGACGACGATACAGAGCTCCATCAGCTCCTGAGTACTTATTTTAATAATAGTCAGATTCGCCTGACGGCTTCTGAAAAACCCAGTCAGGGTATTGCTTTTTTGGCGCGTGAGGCAGTTGATTTGGTGATTCTGGATGTCATGCTGCCAGAAATGGATGGCTTTGAGCTCTGTCGCAGACTGCGGGCTGAACATCCCCATTTGCCGATTTTGATGCTGACCGCTCGCGGTGATGATTTGAATACGATATTAGGTTTAGAACTTGGCGCTGATGATTATATGGCCAAACCCTTTAATCCACGTGAGCTTGAAGCCCGCATTAAAACCATTTTGCGTCGGATTGAGCGCTTTAATGCTGAGCCTGCTCGTAATCAATTGCGTTCAGATGCTTGGCAATTGGTTCTTGACCCAGATGCTCGAACAGCTGCTTTACAGGGTCAAGCTCTTGAGTTGACGGCCACAGAGTTTGATTTACTGCGTTTGTTATTAGAGCATCGCGGAATGGTGTTAAGCCGTGAATCGTTATTAAATAAACTGCGTGGTTATGATTGGGATAGTCTGGATCGTTCGATTGACATGCATATTAGTAAGCTGCGCAGTAAATTAGGAGACAATCCCCGCAAGCCCCAGATTATTAAGACGGTCTGGGGGATCGGTTATGTCTTCTCCGAAACCGTCTGAGCTTCCGCAAAATTCTCAGCCCTCCAAACGTCTTTATCGCCAGGTTTATCTCTATACTTTTGGGATTTTTATGCTCAGTCTGCTGCTGACCGGGCTGACAATGGGCTTGTTTTTTGACCAGCGCGAGCGTGGCATGATTACCTCTGCTTTTAAACGTCAGGTCTTTTTTATTCGTCGTGAATTATTGCGCAGTGAGTTTGAACATCCTCAGATTACACCTGAACGTTTAAAAGATCTTAGTAATCAGCTCGGTTGGGATGTTGCTTACTGGCGTCAGGGGCAGCTCGTTTACAGCTCAGTCTCTCGTCCGCCTGAGCTAGAGGATTTTACGGGGGTTCAGTTTGCTCCAAACCAGTTTAGCGTCCAGATTGGTTCACCCTATCCGCCTCAGATTCTGACGATTATGTTTCCTAATCAGCCTGCTCGCGGTATTCTCTGGCTGCGTTTGCGCCTGAGTGCTCTACAGGCCCCCCTACGTGTACCGATGATTGCCGTGACCTTAGTTTTGCTGTTTTTGGCTTTGCTTTTAATTCCCCTGACCCGATTTTTGCTCAGGCCTTATCAAGCTCTACAGCTTTCGCTTTTGCGAGTTGCTGAAGGCGACTTTGAACATCCCTTAGAAGCAAAACGTTACCCAGCTTTTCAGGAACTGGTCATTACGTTTAACACCATGCGTGCCCGGATACAGCAGATGATGCAGCAAAAACAGCGTCTGGTTGCAGATGTTTCACATGAACTGCGTTCACCTTTAACCCGTTTGCGCGTGATTTTAGAGCTCATCCGTAAACAGCCTGTAGAAGGTGAGTTGGTTGAACGGGCTGTCAGTGAAATTGAAGAGCTGGATCGGATTATTGAGGATGTCTTAGAAGTCTCGCGTCTGCAGCTTCACAGTATGTTGCTCAAACGTGAAGCGTTTGATTTGACTTTGCTGTTATTTGAAGTCAGTGAACAACATCAGCCTTTATTAGAACGTAAAGGTCTTGAGTTGGATGTCACCATGCCAGAGCGTTCTGTACGGCTGGATGCTGATCCACGTCTCTTGAAGCGAGTGTTTAATAATCTATTTGCCAATCTCGTGAAATATGTTCCAGGCCCTGGTGTGGTGGATCTAGAGCTGAGTGAATCGGAGCAAGAAGTCTGCATTCGCTTACGTGACCGTGGTCCAGGTTTACCGGTGTCAGAGCTCAGCGATATTTTTACGCCTTTTCATCGGAGTGATCCTTCACGCTCCCGACGGACAGGTGGAGTTGGATTGGGACTGGCGATTGTCTGGGAAATTGTTCAGGCGCATCAAGGTAAAGTCGAAGCCCGATTACCAGCTGAAGGCCCTGGGCTTGAGTTTGTGATTCATTTGCCACGCCAGGTTATGCCTGTAAATCCTCAAGCTAAATCTTTAAAAGCCAGTCGTTCTAATAAAGAAACTGAGCTTGGATAATGGGCTTGAACTCTACTCTGTAAAAACCTAGATGTTAAAAAGGCCCAGGAATATCCTGGGCGCTTAGGGTGATGGGCCTGATTTGGCCCGAGTGACTCTGGCAAGGGTGTCTTTGACCCTAAAGACAGTTTAACAGCATTTTTATGCAACTTGCTGTAATTTTGACACCCATTTTATATAAAAGCGTTTAAATTAACCATTAAGCAAACATAACTCTGCCTCTTGTTTGCTAAGGGGTGGCGCGACGCCATCCAATCATCAACGGGTGACTCTGGTAGAAGGGTTAAGGTCTTTCCCTTCTGCCTTTTTTCTTTTTTTGTTTACCTCTAAAAATCGTCTGAAGGTCTGTTCGCGCTAAAAGCGAATATTTGTAGCCACAAAAGTCATTTATTTAGCTCGTTTTTAGAAGAGCCGTTCTTACTGGCTAAATCAGCTCTTGAGGCTGATTTTTGCGGCAGGATCATAAAGCGTTTAGACAGTTCAGACAGCAGACGCCAAAAAATCTTTTTCATTTGCAGACAAGTTTAGTAAACGTCATTCCGATATAATCAAAAGTTAATCAAGAATTAAACTTTGGGCAGGGTGTGTATGCAGAGTAAAGCTAAGTTGGGTTGGAAGACGATGCTTGTGGCTGGCCTGTTACTGACAACCGCCTGCGGCAAAGTTGACGACTTGCCCTCTGATGTCTCAGATGCGCTAAAGTCAAACGTTGATACTTCTTCAAGTTCTAAAACAAATGATGAACTGGCGGCCGCCATTCCTAAAATCCTGGTTGGTCTTGAAGAAATTAAACAAGAAATTAAAGGTCTACAGACCGCTAATATTGCACCTGTTAAGCCTGCAACAGGCACAACCACTAAGCCCAGCACGAGTACAACTACTAAACCTACTACGGGCAGCACCACCAAGCCCACCACGGGCACTACTAAACCTGCTACAGGAACTACCAAGCCGACAACGGGTACAACAAAGCCCGCTGATGATGCCGCTCCCTCTGGCACTGAAGAATTTAAAAAGCTGCTGGATAAAATTTCATCCGTACCCTTTGTTCAGGCTTCAGTCGAAAAAACCGAGCGCCATATTACCCAGGGCCGCGTGACTTCTGTCAAGCTGAACATGTACAGCAAGCAGCCCAACCTGATTAAAGTTGACGTGACGTATTCTTCTACTGGTGCGACGGGTGCCAAAATCATCTATAACTCGGGTGATGGTGCTAAAGCAAAAGTGCGTCCCGGTGGCGGCATGAGCTTTATTACCACTGAACTGCCCAAAACAGATGACCGTCTGACTTCGACTAATGCTTATAAGCTGGATGATATCGATTTGTTTGGTGTCGTGCGTCGCTTTAAGACGGGTTATACGGCTGAGCTCGCTGGCAAAACTACTCTCAACGGCACTGAGCTTTATATTCTTAAAGTTAAAGCCTCGGGTACAAATAGCCTGGATTCCAGAATTGACTATGAGTACATCGGCTATGAGCCTGGTACGCTCAAAATGCGTCTTTGGGAAGCTTACACAGCAGACAATAAAGAGCCCTTCTTTCGTATGGCTCTGACCAAAATGGAATACCCAGCTAGCTTGGCTGATAGCACCTTTAAACTCTAATCATTTGATGCAGTGCGTCTTCAGATTAAACAGTTTTTAATCTGAAATGATCCTTACTTTAAACTTATTGGGGAAAGCTTAGAAAGCTTTTTCCCGATAAGTTATTTAGTACACCTGTCCAGAGACAGGCAAAGTAGGGAGTAGATGAAAATGAGAGTAGTCAATCTGCGTCGAATTATTGCTATGGGTCTGGTTGCCCTGTCTGTCAGCGCTTGTGGTAGCGGTGGCGATTTACCTTCAGATGTTTCTTCCGCCCTGGATAGCAGCGTAGTTGATACTTCAAGCTCTTCCAGCAATGATGAGCTGGCTGCTGCCATTCCTAAAATCCTGGCCGGCATTGAAGACATCAAGCAAGAAATCAAAGCACTTGAAATTCGCAGCACCCCCACAAGCTCTACGGGCTCAAGTACAAAACCTTCTACGAGCACAACCAAACCCTCTACAAGTACGACTAAGCCTTCTACCAGCACAACCAAGCCCTCTACGAGCACCACTAAACCTTCTACATCTAAGCCAGCCGCTGAAGAAAAGCCTTCTGCCAAAGAGCAGGGTGAAGCTGATTTCCAGGCGATTCTGAAAAAAGTTCAGTCTGCTCCGTTTGTTTCTCTGACAGCAGAAAAGAACGAAAAGAACCTGACAACAGGTAAAGTCTCTTATAACAAGATTCAGATGAATTCTAAGCTGCCAAATGTTGTAAAAATCAACATCCTCAAGTCCACTTCGGGTTCTGAAGGGGTTCAGGCACTTTATACTTCTGGCGTGGGTAGCAAGATTACCGTTAAGAAACTGTTTATTAAGCTTGACCTGGCCAAAAATGACGAAAAAGTTGCTTCCAACAATGGTTATCTTGCAGATGACATCGATTTATTCGGTGTTGCCAAACGTTGGTCCAATGGCTATGAAGCTGAACTGATTGGAACCACTCAACTGGCTGGCAAAACGATTAATATTCTCAAAATCACCACCAGCGGTACAAACACTCTAGATAAGCGCATTACCCATGAGTATCTGGGTTATGAACCCGGCAACTATGCGATGCGCCTTTGGGAAGCCTATGATAAGGCTGACGCTAAAGACCCCTACTATCGCATGGTGTTAAATGAGATTTCTTTCCCGGCTTCTCTTCCTGCCAATGCGCTGACGCTGAACTAAGTCACTCAGCCACTCAGTCTCAGACAAACTAAAAGCCCCCATCTGGGGGCTTTTGTGTTGGGCCGTTATTTACATGAACATTTCCCAGGGATTCACCAAGGGAGGGCGTTCAGGCACGGCGTCTGCTGCAATGAGCTCGCGCTGACGATGAGCTTGGTAAAGCAGCTGGATTTCCTGCTCAAAAAATTTACGATCACTTTCTTCCAGGCATTCAGCCATTTCACGATAATCAAGACCAATCGGCTCGTCGGTATCAGCGAGTGTATCTGCGAGTGAATTACTGCCAAAACCAGTCGGTGCCAAAATCCGCTGGACGCGATTTTCTAGTTCATTAAGACTGCGGCAGTACTTGATATCTTCATGAAGCTGTCGATAGGGGGCTTCTTCAATCATATCTGCATCATAACTCAAGTCCGATGCTGGCTGTGAGGATTTTTAACGCTTTAATAACTAACGGTTTTTTAACAGTAATTGCTGATTATATTGGATTTTTGCTTAAAAATGAATTGATTTGTTGCTCTTTAATCGCTATATTAAAAAGGTAAGGTTAAATCAAACCAAATAAAAATATAGCTTAAATTAAAGCCAGCGTAAGCTGGAGTATGAAAGGTTAGGAATTTTGTTTATGTCTTCTAATAATCAGGTTGTTTTGATTGGACGTGTCGGAAATGAAGTGGGTGAATCTCTTCGTTATGTAAATGGCGCGGCTGTGGCTGAATTAAATCTTGCTGTTCATCGTCCAGGCAAAGCCCGTGATGGCGAACAGTTAACTGACTGGATTCGTTGCCAGTTTTGGGATCGCCAAGCAGAAGTTTTGGCTCAGTACGGTAAAAAAGGGGCGCTGGTGAGCGTAGCCGGTTCTCTGCGTATTGATAATTGGGAAAAAGAAGGCCAAAAACGCCAAAAAGTATATGTTAGAGCTCATCAATTTGAGTTTTTGGCATCAGCTCGCAAAGCTCATTCTGAGGCTGCCTGAGGCTGTTAAAGTCTCTAAATAGCCATAAAGCCCGCTACAAGCGGGCTTTATTTGTTTAATGGGGTGATAAAGGAGTGATAAAGATAGCGCTGAGTCTTTAGCGGCGACGGCTGCGTTTACTAACAGGTTGCTGGGCCATCTGCTCGCTGTTCTGGCGTAAAAGCCAGTATAAAAAGGCGGCAGACAAAGCAAAGAAGAGCAGTTGAGAAGTATGGTAGAAAAAATCGGCCATGAGCTGACTCCTTTAGTGCTGTGTCGTTCTTGCTATCATTCTGGCGCTTATGCTTCTTGAAAAGAAGGAAGCTGGGCACAAGCCGTGTGTGAGCCAGGTCATATCAACCGGCATAAAAACACAGACGCAGACAGCCCAAAAAAGTTTCATGATCAGCATGATGCAATAAAAAAAGCTGTCAGCCACAACCAGACGCTGAATCTAAATCGGGAATTCAGGTGCGATAGAAGGGGTTGGAGGCTGTATCGGGGCCGGCCCCGTCTCAAGTGCCTGACGGATATCGCTGAGAATTTCAGCAAAGAAGTTTTTGTCCCGTGTGTTTTCAAGCTTGAGTAAGGCTTCATCAGGTGTAAGCCAGCTTGAATCGGGGCTTAAAAGCCCCTTTTGTTCGGTGCTGAATAAATACATATAAGTGGTCTGGAGTTCGCGGCTTTGATCAGCCTGAGTATCACGCTGATAAGAGCCTAAAGACTGAACTAAATGTAAATACGAGATGCCAGCTGCTTCAAAAATTTGGCGCTGGGCTGTCACAGCTGGTTCTTCGCCAATTTCAATCCGCCCTTGAGGGAGAGACCAGTTGAGTTCTTGTTTGATTAAGAGCACTTCGCCATCTGCATTGAGCACCACACCACCTGCACAATAAGTATGAGTAGGGGCGTGAGTTGATGTTTTGGCTGCCACACGTGGTGTCGTTTGGCCTGAATCACTCTTTCCGATTTGATCGGTCAGTTTTTGGTGGCGTTCTTCAAGCTGCTGATGGGTGTTTTCAAGCTCCGTCAGGTTGACGCGCAGGCGCTGCGTTTCAGCTTGTAAATCAGCGTAGCGTTTGGCATTAAAAATAGCTATTGCCGCATGGTCTGCTAAATAATCAAAGAGAAACTGATCCACTTCAGTAAAGTTATTCATCAGCTGACGGGCATCAACATAAAACAGACCGATAATGCGATCATGTAACAGCAGGGGAGCACACATCGCAGAATAAATTTTTAAAGACATCATGCTCTCTGATGGAGGAGCGCTGCTGGCATGATTCTCGCTAAAGCGCACAACGGTTTTGCGTTTATCAAGTGCGTCCTGCAAAATAGATTGTGAGATATCTGCTTCTCCAGCTTCAACTTTGTCGCGGTCAATGCGGTAGGTTGTGGCGTATTTCCACTGAATCTGACCTTTACCATCAGTCAGAACAATTAAGCCTCGTTCCGCATTAGTAAGGCTGATGCCTTCTTTTAGGATCTGCATCAGAATCGCATCCAGGCTATTGAGTAAGACAACAGATTGGGTCACTTTTTTAAGCCGCAGTAAATCGTCACGATGAACAAAGTGGCGCTGAATGTCCATCATGGTGCGCCCTTTATCTTGCTCTGGCATCACTTCAGCTTCTTCTAAAAACAAAAGCTGAATATCGCTTGAGATTTGAATCCGGTCGTTGGGTTCAAGCTTTTTTTGCTTGATCCTCACACCATTTACAAAGACATAATTAGTAGAATTGAGATCCTGTAAAACATAATGGCCGTTTTCGCGATATAGACGAGCATGATTACGAGATACTTTGGGATGCTCAAAAACGAGATCGTTTTCTTTGCTGCGCCCAATTGTATAGCTGTCTTTGTTCAGGGGATAGTGTTTGACAATCTCCTGCCCCTGCATCAATGCCAGTTGTTTCATGCCCGCGTCCTGTTACGTACTCGCCACTTGTGCCTCAATTTTACACAATTTCGCAACAAAGTGAAATCAGGGGGGATTCAGAGCAAACTTGGTTTGCCCTAAACCTGTTTAAACCTCGTCATTGGCCAATAATTGCTGGTACTCACTTTCGGTGCTTTCCCACTCTTCAAAACGCTGCTCAAGTTCTTGCTGTAGCTGTTTCTGGCGAGTTAAGAGTTTCTCTTGCTGGTTTGCATCTGCGTTGGCGTAGGCTTCGGCCAGCGCAATGTCGTTACTCGCAATTGAGTCTTCAAGCTGCTGGCAACGGGTCTCAAGTTCAGGAATTTTTTTTTCGAGATTGCGCAGACGGCGCTGTTGGGTTTTACGCGCTTCGTAGTCGACTTGTTGCTGCTGCTTTTCATTGCTGACAGTCTGGCTTTGACGCGGTAGCTGGCTGCGGCTGAGATGATCCACATTTTGCTTTTCAAGGTACTCAGCATAAGTGCCTTTAAAGTCCTGAAGTCCTTCTGGGGTAATTTCCAGTATCCGGGTGGCAATTTCAGAGACAAAATAACGGTTATGTGAAACAAAGATGAGTGTACCTGGGTAGGCTTGTAGGGCTTCAGCCAGGGTATCAATGGCTTCCATGTCCAAATGGTTAGTTGGTTCATCCAGGACCAGTACATTACCACCCTCAAGCATCAGGCGTGAAAAGACCAGACGTGTTGCTTCGCCACCGCTAAGTGTCGAAATTTTATGCCTGACAACATTCCCTTCAAACAACATGCGTCCTAATAAACCCCTGACGCGGGTTTCGGGCTGATCCCCAGCAAAGCCTGAAAGCCAGTCATAGAGGCTTTTATCTGGTGGCAGTACTTGACGGTAATCCTGAGGAAAATACCCAGGATGAGTTTCATGCCCCCAAGTGATTTTGCCTTCGTCAGCTTTGATTTCCTGCATCATAATTTTAAGCAGGGTTGATTTGCCAATTCCATTGGGACCAATTAAGGCAATTTTATCGCCGCGTTCTACTTCAAACGTGACATTATCGAGGACCTTGCGCTCTGCAAAGGTTTTGCTAATATGTTTGACCTTGAGCGTGATATTGCCGGAGCGTTCTTTAGCTTCAAAGTCAAAGCTGGGGTAACGGCGTGAGGATGGCTGAAGGTCAATATCATCAAGCTTTTCGAGCATTTTGACGCGCGACTGTACAGCCGATGCTTTGGTTGCTTTAGCACGAAAACGGTCAATAAACTTCTGAGTTTCTTCGCGCAGTTTGTCCTGGCGCCCGAGCTCTTTTTCTTTTTGCTCACGAGCCTGAAGTTTGGCAGATAAAAAGCTTTCGTAGTTGCCGCTATAAACTTTTAGTGTCCCGTAATCAATGTCGATGATGTCTGTTGAGACTTCATCTAAAAAAGCTCGGTCATGAGACACAACAATTAATAGACCTGCAAAACGTGACAGATAGCCTGCCAGCCACTGAATGGCGTAAAGATCTAAGTGGTTTGTGGGTTCGTCAAGCAGCAGAATATCAGGGCTGCTAAACAGCAGTTGAGCCATTAAGACACGTAGTTTATAGCCACCAGATAGTGTCTTTAGCGGCAGTTCATGACGACTGGCTTCAAGGCCTAAACCATTTAGTAGTCGGGCTGCTTCACTGGCTGCAGCATAGCCATTTTCTTTTTCTATGACAGCTTCAGCTCTGGCATAAGCAGCTGTATCAGCTTCGCTGAATTCACCTTTTGCTCGTAGCTTCTGCTGTTCCTGCATGGCTTGCCAAAGCGCAGGACGGCCTTGCATCACGGTGTCTAAAAGGCTCTGTTCTTCATAGCGAAAATGGTCTTGTTTAAGAATGCCGACTTTGACATCAGATGGCCAGCTCAGGGTGCCAACATAGCCGCTCATTTCGCCCGTGAGAACGCTTAAAAAAGTTGATTTACCAGCGCCATTGGCGCCAATCAGGCCGTAGCGATGGCCTGGATGCATTAAAAGACTGACGTTTTCAAACAGGGTGCGTTCGCCAAAATGCACCCCAAGGTCCCTGATTTCAAGCATGGAGAGTCCTGTAGGAATGATTAAATTCTTGTGAGTTCGATTGGGTCGATCTGTTTTACATGATACGAAAAGACAGAGTCCAGAGCATAGTGAACTTCTGTCTGAGTCAATTCTTACTTGTTAACTTACTGATGAACTTACTTGTAGAGCAGTTGTTTGAGCTCTTGAGTAAACGCGTTGGTGACGCGTGGGTTATAAGCAATTTCACCGTGTCCGGCTGTGCCAACATCTGTAATTTCTTGATTGATCGCACCTGTAACCGGGCTACCTTGAATGCCAAACCGGGGTTCCATTTTAAGGCCTTCGGTGTCGCGTAGCTGATAAAAACTTATAAATTTGTCGACGTTAGCAGGCGCATAAAGACTTTCAGGCTGAGCGCGGTGACGCACTAAAGGTGGATAGACTTTTTTCTGGTTGACTTCAATTAAGGGTAGCGCATCAAGCATGCCGCGCAGACGATTGGTATTGTGCTCAGTCCCTTTGTTAATCAGTTCTTTGGCAGCCTCACCCACGGCTTCATGCGCTTCGCGGACCGGATCAATGGTCAAAGCAAAAGGAAATTGTAAAGGCGCGCCATGAGTGTCTTTTAATAGTTTGGCTTTTTCCAAAAACTTGACGGCGCTCCGCCCGCCGCTGCTATGAGTCACAATCACAAATTTTGGATCTTTGCCCTGAGCTTGGGCCTGGGTCTGAATATCAAGAATCGTCTTGATAGCCTGATTAATGCCTGGCGTTTCGCCGATACTGCTGCCAATTACTTCTCGCATAAGTTGTTTAACAGAAGTGTTTTGGATAGCGCTGGGGTGTGACAAGGCTTCAAACTCTTCAGAAGGAAAGCTCAGCCATTGAGTGTGTTGATTCAGTTCAGGCTGCTGCATCAGACTTTCAAGCGGCCCTGCTGCTAAGCCTGACCAGTTAACGGCTTTGCCTTCTTTGGCGGTCAGACCAGAGCTAACGGCGTTGTATAACGCGCCATTTGTGCTCAGGCCCTGATGTTCTAGGCGTCTAGCTGCTTCCTGCATAATCGGAGCTTGCCTTGCATCAAAGGCACCAGTACCTTCAAATGCAATGATTACCAGTTCTGAGCCATCATAATAGACTCTTTTGCTATCAGACTGGTTTGGGCTAGTTGTTTGGTTGTGGGGAGGATAAAGAGCCTGACTCTGTAGGCGTTGGTTTAAAACATGGCGACTTTCACCTGGTCGAGCTGGCACGTTAGTGTAACTGGACTGAATCGCGGCATCAACAGCGGCCTGAATCTGGGCTGGTGTGGCAGGTGTAAGCTGAATGGCCTGAGCTTCAAAACTCAGTTGTGGCATCGCTGAACCTGCTGCCGTTGGCTTATGGCTGAGTTGATCTGAAGCTTGAGGATCTGGATGATTTAAAGCTGCTTGTGGCTTTTCTGGACCTTGCTGTTTGTTATGAGACACAGCCGGGTTCACAGCTTGGTAGGTTGGCAGGGTGCTTAGCTTAAATTCAGACATCTCGCTTACCTCTTTGCACGCTATCGCCCATGGCAAAGTGATTCTTGTCTGAATTAATGATATATAAATAAGAGCAAACAAGACTGGAGAGAAGATTGGAAGCTAGGGAGTTGCTGAGAGAGCTGAGCTTAGAGAGAGTTCTGACCAAGAAAGCAGCGCTGGCAGCCTGTGGTGGCGGCAGGACCGCCAGTAGGGGTGAGGGGACAGCAGGCTGCCAGAGCTAAAAAGCAATTGCTACTTTCCAAATAGGTTGAGAACTTTCTTATTCTTACACATAATCTTCAATTTTACCTGAATGTTCGCTTAAAATTGCTTAAGCAAATGGCTTGAAAATCGGTTTTTAGCCCTTAATTTTTGTTTTTTGTTGGAATAGAGATTAGCTACAGACGATGACAGTTATTTTGTTAAGCCGTAATGTAAGAAGATCTCTGTGTTTCCCTGTAGCCCCTGGCACACAGCCCATAGCATAATACCCCCATGTCGCTTCAGGTTTACCTGCTGCTTAATAGTCTGCCACAGGATACAGGCACTTTTGCCGCTTTATTCCAGCAGCTCCAGCAAACTACACGCTTTTCGCTAACGGTGATTAATAACGGTCAGCCGTTTAATCCCAAGCGTTTATTTCATCAGCTTGGGCTGACTTTTCGTCTGCAGGAATATCCTTTGCGTTTTCATCCAGCGCAATTACTGGCTGCTCAGTTAAATCAGACAGCACAGGCTAATCCGCTTAAAGGGGAACAGTTTCTTTGGCTGGAGGACCGTTTGCTCTGGCATCCCGGGCACCTGCCTAATTGGTTAACCGAACTTGATAACTGGACCTGGATTATGCCGCGCTTGTTGCCGGCCAAAACTTTACATGATACAGGGCGTATTTATCAGCTCCAGGCCTTATCAGCCCCGATTCAGGAGCCTAAACTGCTGGGGTTGCATCCCGACTGCTTTCCACCTTGTTTGTGTTTTAACCGTTCGGGTCTGCCTGTGCTTAAAGAATGGCTGCGTCCAGAAGGCCAATTGCCGCTGTTAATGATGGGCGCTTGTGATACCTCGGTACCGGCCTGGCATCCTTATCCTGCTCCAGAGCCAAGTCAAACAGAATTTGCTCTGGAGATACCTGAGGCTTTAGCTCGCTGGCAGCGAATTCTTGACAATCGTGATCCTAAGCCTCGCCAGCAGGCTTTGCTAGAATCTTTGCAGCGTGCTCTGCCTGATTCACAAGCTGTTTATGCACGTTTAGCACCCATGTTGGAGCCAAAAGACGCCGTTGAGTTGCTTGAAATTGCGATGCGTCGCCATCTTATTTACCCTGATTTGCTGGCGTTGATGGCACAGGCTTTGATGGCTTGTCATCAGAGCGATTTAGCCGGTGTTTATCTGCCTTATTTGCAACAGCGCTTTCCGGCTTTTGAGATGCCAGTCTCCCCTTGGCCCAATCGGGGTGGTGCTAGTGTACGTCTTAGCGCTCAGGCTTTACCACGTACAGCCCGTTTGTCAGTTTGTCTGATTGTTCGGGACGAAGCTGAGGCCTTACCTGGCTGTTTTGCCAGTCTAACAGGCTTAAAAGCTGAGCTAATTGTGATTGATACAGGTTCTGTGGATCATAGCCCAGAGCTGGCTTTAAGCCATGGTGCTCAGGTTGACTATTTGCCCTGGCAGGCGGATTTTGCCCAGGCTCGCAATCGTGCTCTAGAGCTGGCCAGTGGAGACTGGATTTTAATGCTGGATGCAGATGAGCGCCTGGACCCTCAAGCGATTGGCTTATTAAAAAATCTTTTGACAGATCCGCCCCCGGGTTTGCCGGTTTATCAGGTACCTGTTCATCGGCTTGATAGCAACGGCGAGACTGTCCAGATTCGCAGTCTGCCCCGTTTGTTTCCGCGACACTCTTTGCTTCGTTACCAGGGGTACTTGCTAGAGGATATTCAGTATTCAGGTCCTGGTGAACTGAGGCCAGCGATTTTGCCAGGATTGCGATTGCTTGAAATTCCAGCTTCTCCTGTGCGTCAAGAGAGACGTTTAGCTTGGCTCAAGGATTTCTGCGAGCGTGATGCTTCACAGACAACTTGGCTATTAGCCTTGGCTGACGCCCTGGCTGAAGACAGTCAGTGGTCTGAAGCTTTGATTGCCTACGAGCAGGCTTTATCTTGCTGGGTTGAACAAGAGAAGTTAACCGATCTGGCTGTTCCAGCTGTTTTAGGCAGGCTAAAAGCATTGCAAGAGTTGGACCGTCAGAATGATGCTCTCAAAGCTGCGCTTGAAGCTGAAAAACTTTGCCAAAATCAGCCTGACTACTGGTTTTTGTTGGGGTGTCTACAGCGTCATAAAGGGGATGTCGCTGGTGCTGTTCAGGCCTTTGAGCGCTGTTTGGAATTAAGAGGCGATCAGGCCTGTTTGCGTGAACTGGCGGAGTTGTATCGGAATCGGGTTTTGGATCCTTCCCTAGAGCCACGTCGACGCCAGCAATTAGCCCAAAAATGGCTGACACGCCTGCTTCAGCTTTTGCCTCTGCATCCCGATGGACGTTGGCAGCCTAATTCTCCTTCTTTGTTTTTGTTAATGGCCGAAGCTGCTTTGATTTTAGCCCGTCAACAGCGCGGGACGTCTGCTTTGGCTTTTTATCGCGAAGCTCTACCACCAGAATCTGCCCAACAATCTTTAGCTTATTATGCTGAGACAGCTTTAGTTTATCTTGAGGGTAGTCCTGCGCAGCTGACAGATCGTTTGCCATCGGATTATGAGTATGAAACCGTCAGGGATTTACAGCTTAAGCCCTATACGCTTCATGATTTTTGCCAGGCTCTGTGGCTGCGGCCCGAAATTGATGGGCCTGAACTGGCAACAGCTTTGCTGACGATGGCTGCCTTTGCTCAGCAAGATCTAAGTCTTTGGCTTTTATTGAGTCATTTATTAGCTGGTTCGAGTCAAAGTGATGCTGCCTTAAACGTGCTAGAACAAGCCCGTTCGGTGCTGCCAGCAAATCCCTATTTGCTTTGTCAGTTAGTTCGTTTGTTGTTAGAACGTGAAGAAGATAGATTGGCTGAACAGCGTCTGGATGAAGCTTTAAGTCTAAAACCAGATCTAGAAGATGCTTTGCATTTGCAGCAGCTTCTGGCGGCTAAAAAACATCGAAAACGATATACTGAAAACCTTATCACCTGAGTGAAGGTGATAAATCAATATTGGATAATGCAGCACACTGCCTGCGATGATTCTTAAGGAGAACTTCTGATGCCCGTCCGCCTTATTTGCCTGGACCTTGATGGCACTTTAATTGGGGTCACAAACGAGGTCCATCCTCGCGTTTGGGAAAGTGCGGCCCGTGCCCGTGAACAGGGCTTAACTCTGGCAATTTGTACCGGGCGCCCTGCTCTGGGCCAGACTCGAGCTTATGCTGAGCACTTAGATCCAGATGGTTGGCATATTTTTCAAGGCGGCGCAAGCATTACTTGTTTAAAAGATGGCAAAGGGCTTTCGGAATTTTTGCCTGACGACGCGATTGCTGAATTGACGCGTCTGCGGCAAAAGACCGGTTGGGTACTGGAGCTTTATAGTGATCAGGATTATGTCTGCGATCAGCCTGCTGACGGCAGTGAAGCTGCGCGTTTAGCAATTGCTCATGCTGACCTGCTTAAACTGGATTATGAAGCTCGTCCTCTAAATAGCCTGAAAGGTCAGGCTGTGCGCGGCCAGTGGGTGGTGACAGATCAACAGTTATCAGAAGTCATGGAACGTGCTATACCAGGGTTGCATTATGCATCTGCAACTTCACCTTCTGTACCGGGTGTCCATTTTGTCAGCGTCACAGCACCTGGAGTGGATAAATGTAGCGCCATTCGCCGCTTAGCTGAAGACGTGATTGGCTGTGGCTTAGAGCAGACCATGATGGTCGGTGACGGCTTAAATGATTTAAGCGCCATGCAAATGGTCGGTTACCCTGTTGCGATGGCAAACGGCGAACCTGAGCTCTTTGAGATTTGTTCTCATCGTGCTGGGCATGTTAATGACGGTGGCGCTGCTGATGCAATTGATCTGGCTCTGCGTTTAGAGTGATTTACCCTCTATTAAAAACCTCGTTAAACTAGTTAAATGATTTGCTTTAACCAGTTTAGCGAGGTTTAATCGTCAGTTCGAGTTCTGCATCCTGGTGCTTTTCTGCACTGGGGGTGTAGCTGCGCTCAAGCAGACGGGCTCCACCTTGGCGATGCCATGCCATTAGGGTTGTGCAGCGGGTTCCGTATAGATCTGTTTTGACAAAAATAGACGATAAAGCCTGCTCAAGTTCTGGACTGACACCCGTTTTGGGAAGTAGGTTTGCGGGATAACGGGTTTGATTGTGCATCATGTCAAGCATGGCATCAAAGTCGGGGTCGCGTCGTGAAATTAAGCGGCTAAAAGCAACTTTGGCTTCTTCAAGTTTGGGCCAGGATGTATTTAAGCTGGCGTTGCTGAGCCCGTAGATACCGGGCGTGAGCAGACGGGGATGAATGCCGGGTTGATTTGAAAAATACATCAGGCTGCGCAGATTGCCGACTAATAGGTTAAATCCCTGGTAGTGGGAGGCTTCAGCTTGAACATGATCGAGATAATCAGCTGGGTCACGGCGGCTGAGTAAAAAATCTTTGACCAGATGACCACGACTGCGGATCGGTTCGCTGACTTGTGCGGGGCCAACGCCGCGTAAATTCGTCACGGCTGCAAATCGACCTTGTTCGGTCATCCCAAGCCAGCTACCATGCTGTTCAAGATCCTCGCCGGCGTAAAGGGCGGGCTGAGTCTTCCAGGCATGTAAAGGTGCTGTTGGGCGGGCATAAGCTTCATCCCGGTTAGCTAATAATAAAAGCGGATAATCAGGATGGGATTTCCAGGCTAGGACGATCAGGCACATGTGGTCACCATGACTCTAATAAAGGTTACGGGCATCATGACACAGGCCAGCCAGAATGTCTATTAGTGCGCTGCCAGAGCTTAAAATGCAACAAAAATTGACATTTTATTCGTTGCGTATTTTAAGTTGTCAGCTGGCCTGAGTCAGGTTTAGGATTATTTTTTCCAGGCCAAAAGCATACCGTCACGGATTGGCAACATCACACATTCAACACGCTCATCTTGGACCGCATAGTCGTTGAGTGAGGCGATGGCGTGGTCTGACTCAGATTCAGGCCGTAAAACACGCCCACTCCAGAGTACGTTGTCTACAACTATTAAGCCGCCTTGGCGTAGTTTAGGCAGGCAGGCTTTCCAGTAATTCAGATAGTTTTCTTTGTCAGCGTCAATAAACACCATATCGAGTGGGTCACGGATTGTTTCTAGGGTTTGCAGCGCTGGGGCAAGTTTTAAGCTGATTTTATGACCGTGTGGACTTTGTTCCCAGTAACGACGAGCAACAGCTGTACTGTCTGGATTGACATCACAGGTAATAAGTTTTCCGTCTTCAGGCAGCGCTTCAGCCATCGTTAATGCGCTATAGCCAGTAAAAGTCCCAATTTCCAGCACTTTTTTAGCGCCAGTCAAACGTATCAGCAGCCGGAGCAAATTGCCTTCTAGCGTGCCGACCAGCATCGTCGCACCAGGTACCTGGGAGCGTGTTTCGGCTGCTAGAGCGATAAGTAGAGGCGAAAGAGTCTGAGAATGAGCTTCGCAGTAAGCGCTGATTTCTTCGGAGACGAATTTCATGATTTTAGCGGTCCTGAAAAATTGATGTTATCATAGAGACGTCAATAGACATTTTAGTCGCTATTGTCGTGTTTTTAGCATCTGTTCCCTAGCCTGATTTTCAGAGATTTCAAAAGAAAACATTCTGAGTCATGACCGAAGCCAAACGTCCTAAAACATCTTTTGCCTCCCAGTCTCAGGCTGCTTCGGAGGCTCCTCCTCTGTTGACGCCAGAAGGCGATTTTCCACCTGAGTCAGTTCGTCGTGACGTCAATGATGACGTGATTACACCTGAAGCCTACAGCCATCTTAAATCAGGCATTAAGCTGTTTAAACAACAGCGTTTAGGTGAAGCAGAGACTGAAATTGTTCAGGCCATCACTCTTCATCCTTCACTTTCGCCGCTCTATAATATTTTTGCCTTGCTAAAAATTGCTCGTCGTGCGCTGGATACCCTTAAACAGTCAGTTTATTCTGCACTGACAACTGATCCTGAGTTTATGGATGAGTTTGTCCGTGAAGGGATTCAACAGCTAGGTGAAAACCGCTTTGAAGAAGCTGAAGCTAACTTTCGCAAAGCGATTGCGCTGAATGAACGCAATACAGACGCCCGCTTTAGGCTTGGTTTTACGCTGGTGTCTCAGCGTAAATACCGTGACGCTGTTTCGATTTTTGAAGAGCTGATTTTGCTTGAACCTCAGAATATCAACGCATTTTTTATGCTGGGCATGGCTTATAGTGAGCTAAGAGAATATTATCCCTGTATTTCAAACTTACAGCATGCTCTGCGTTTACAGCCTTCATTTGTTGAAGCGCGTTTAACTTTGGCAGATGCTTATCACCATCAGGGTAAATATCTGATTTCTCTGCGTGAGCTTGAAGCACTTGAGCAGTTTATTCCTGATGAAGATACCACTTATTTACATCGCGGCATGCTGCTGATGGAATTAGGCCGTTATGAAGAAGCGATTCCTTATTTTGAGCGCGTGATTGAGCTTAAGCCAGATGTCTATGAAGCTTATGAACTCTTAGTTGGGCTTTATGAAGACCGGGGGCATTTTGAAAAAGGACTGGCTTTGGCTCAGAGAGCCCTACAGATTAATCCTCAGAGTCGGGATATGCTTGCTGCGATTCAGCGCATGGAACGTCGCCAGAATGCAACTGAATTTCCTGCTGAACTTCAGGAGTCATGAACCCCGAAGGTTTTTTACGGGCACATAATCTGCTTGTTCAAGGCCGTATTCAGGCTGCACAAGATGCTTTTAATGCTCTGCTTACAGAATCAGAAGCTGATGCGTTAAATGGATTGGGGCTTTGTGCTGAGTCTTTGGGGCAGCTGATTCAAGCTGAAGACTATTATCGTCAAGCGATTGATCTCAATCCAGATGAAGCTGAGTTTTACAATAATCTCGCGATTTGTCTGTTTAATCAAGGTCGCGCTGATGCAGGCTTAAAGGTCATGAGAGAGTTGGCTCAGAATAGTTCAGAGCCAGAGGTCCTTTATAACCTTGTTTTGGGCTTGATTTCAGCTCAGCTGCCCTGGGAAGCTCTGGATCTGCTTAAAGACTTTCTTGATATCAACCCGCGTCAGGGTTCACCCATTGTGTTGTTGATCGAGCTGGTAGATAGCCTTGCTTATCAACCAGATTCGCTGCAGCGTTTGCGTGATTTGCTGGCTGCTTCTCCAAATCTTCCGGCTTATCATTTGGCTTTGGGAGCCTGGTATGCCACAAAGGGTGAAGCAGAGCTGGCTATTCGCTATTTTCGTTCAGCCTTGCTCAGCAATCCAAAGTTATTAGGTGCCTACCGTCATCTGATTCTTCAGTATCAATCCCGGGGTCAATATGCTCGTGCGCTTGATGCTTCTCGCCGTATGTTTGCCAGTGAAGCTTCTTTGGAGAGTCTTGTTGAACTCGTCATTACCCTTCAACATCCGATTCCAAACTCTGAAGAACAGATTCAATCGCTGCGGCAGGAGCTGCTTGGGCTGCTCGAAAGTTTTGGCGATCAGGATGCCCCTGTTTATTTACGCGAGCGAGATGTCTATGTGCCATCAACGCTACCTTTTTACCACACTTATCAGAGCGGCGAAGATCTGGTTATTCAGCGTCGCTTAGCTGCTTTTTTTTCGCGTTTTTTGACTTGGGAACAATTGGACTGGGTTCCTAATCCTCGCCCTCGTATCGGGATTTTTTCGACACATCTCTTTAAACACTCAGTCATGGACTTGCTTTTACGTGCTGTCGAAAAACTCTTGCAAAGTCCAGCCTTCGAAAGTTATTTGTTTTTTTACCCAGCTGCCACGACCAGCCGGGAAGACGAGATAACCGAGAAACTGAAAGAGCTTGCCGATCATTTTTTTAAACTTCCTGATGATCTTAGAACGGCTACTCGGGTGATAGCAGAACAGAATCTCGACATTCTGATTTATCTGGATGTCGGCATGGAGACTTATTCTTATTCTTTGGCGATAAATCGTCTTGCCAAATATCAGATGGTACTGCCTGGTCATCCTGTTACCACAGGCAGTCGGAGCATTGATTATTTTGTCTCAAGTGAATGGCTTGAGCATTCGCAATCTGATGAGCTTTATAGCGAAAAGCTGGTGAGATTACCGGGTTTACCTGATTATGCTAAGCCTGCTGATCCTCCGCTTGCAACGCGTCAAGAGCTGCAATTGCCCAACGGTAACCTGTATTTTTGCCCGATGACCATTTTTAAAATGTTACCTGCTTATGATGATGTGATCGCTGGAATCTTGCGGCAAGATCCTAATGGTAAGATCTTGATGCTGCAGTTTCGCAATAAACTTCATCTTGAACTACAGGCCCGGTTTACAAAAAAATATCCAGATTTGGCTGAACGACTGATATTTTTGAGCTGGTCACGTCAGCCACTCTTTTTTCAGCGTTTAAAAGCTGTTGACGTGATTCTCGATACTTTTCCTTTTGGGGGAGGCAACACATCTTATCAGGCATTTGGTCTGGGCTGTCCGATGGTCTGTCTGGATGTGCCCTGGCAAAAGGGACGCTGGACACAGGCTATGTACCGCTATATGGAAATAGACGAACTGATTGCCAAAACCCCTGAAGAATATATCGAACTGGCCATCAGACTGGCGACAGATAAATCCTGGCAGGCTGAGATGCGCGAGAAAATCCAGGCCCGCAGCCAAATTCTCTTTGATAATCCGACTTGGTCTCAGGGCCTGCTTGAATTTTGTCTGGATTTGGTGCGCTAGTTTAGTTTGATTTTGGATTGAGTTTCTAATAGCCCGGGTTTTGAAAGATGTTTCAAAAAGCATAAAGGCCTCCCGAAGGAGGCCATTTAGCGAATCATCTAGCTTTATCGGATCAGGTTAATAACCGTATCCAGATTGGTCTGGTGGACTGAAATAACTTTTGAGACGGCAGAGAAGAACTTCTGCGCCAGTGACAGTTCGGGCAGAGTCTGAGAGAGTGAGCTATTAGAGCTTTCCAGTGACTGTGCGATAACCCGAGCTGAACCAGCTGTTAAGTTGTACTGGCCAACATCGGTAACGTTGCCGGTGACTTCAAAAACAGTTGAACCAAAACGGCTGAAGCGTAAGAAGTTAGGGGCGTTAAAACCATTGAGATGCTGCTCGTTAAAAACAGCGCCTGTGAAGCCTGTGGCGTCAAGACGGACTAAATCATTTGCGGCATCAAACTCAACACCACCACCAGCACGGGTAACCAGATAGAGACCTGTGCTGTGAACCAGACGTAAGTTTCCGTTTGCGTCGTTTACAACGTGGAATTCTCCATCACGACTGTAGTAGAAGAAACTTCCGCCGACAGCGCTGCCGTTTGCTGCATCGATGTTGGTTGCCAAAACAAAGAAACCGTCGCCCTGAATCGCAAGGTGAGTGGGTTCGGTTGAAGCGACAACTGAGCCCTGAGAAAAGTCAATTGAGGTTTCGTCAATCTGCAAGGTGGTTTCAGGAATCTGAATCCCAAGCAGCGGGCCATAAGGACGGCGAACGCTATCTGTAACGCCACCACGGAATTTAACTTTTGTTGCTTTGTAACCAGTACGGCTGGTGGCGTTCAGGTTGGAGTTGATGACCGCAATCCAGCGATTGACGGACTCGAGCGAATATAATCCATCGAAACCAAAATCTCCGCGGCCCATATAGCCTCCAAACGCATATTACTGTGATTTGATGACTCGAACCGTCTGCTTTATGAGACGGGTGACGGCTTGGGCTTGGGGCCGAGCGCGTCAGGCGGGAGTCTAGCCGCCGTGTGTCAACATCTATCTTGATCAGGTCTTGATCGGGTTTTCAAGCTGCCATAAGGATAGCTGAATTCTTTATTATTATCGCCCCAATTAGCGATTTGCTCAAGTTATGTTAATACAAAAAAAACTAAATTAAAATAAATACACATTTCTTTAAAGTGTATTTAATAATCGTTTTTAAACGATCTGTTTAAGCCAATCTGGATCTCTTCAGGCTTATTTAGACCTAATCCAGGTTCAAACTAGGCTCTCAAACATTAATTTCATCTCTTAACCTAAGGTTACCCAATCGTTAGTCGAGGCTTATGCTTCTTTACGTCAGATCGATCAGGATCCAGGCCATAATCAATTTATGAACACGGCAGGACAATAAGGAGCCACAGCGATGACTTACCTCAACACCACAATGAACCCGGTTGCAAGCTTCCAGCCTCAGACCGCTCCGGTTCAGGTTCCCATGAGCCTGCCCTCAGCTCAGGCTAGCCAGACTGTCGCTTCTGACAGCCTCGCAATGAGCTGGCAAGTTCAGAGTGGCTTCCAGGCTCCGGTTCAGTTCCAGGCTCCTGCTCAGAGCTTTTCTCCTGCCGTTCCTACTCTGAGCACCCTGAGCATCTCCCGCGAAGCTCTCCAGTGGGCCACCGAACTTGAAGGCCGCGTCAGCCAAGGCTACAAGCCCACCACTGAAGAGCGCGCTTATTATGACTCACTCGGTTCTCAGCTGAATATGCTCAAACAGAACGTTCAGCCTATGAGCGCCACTCCTGCCCTGCCCGTCATGCAGAACTGGGCTCCCGCTCAGACCGCTCCTGCTCAGCAGGCTCCCGCCGCCGGTAACGCTTTTGCTCCTGGCCTGCCCGCTGCTGACAAACAGGTCACCATGTCTGAAATCGAATGGTCTCTGATTCTTGAAGAAAAAGTTCAGAAATACGGCTACAAGCCGACTGCTGAAGAAGAAGCTAAATACCAGAACATTCTGGCTCGCTTCAAACAGAACTCTGAAATCAAACTTGAGTTCCTTGATTCTCTGGCTGCTCAGTCTCCCTGGGTTGGCGCTAACGTTTCTTCCATCCGTTACAGCAAAATCGCTGCTGCTCAGGTTAGCGATGTGGTTAAAGCCATCAAAACCGGCACTGGCTCTGTAGCGGGTTCACTGAAATCCCTTGGCATGACTGCTCTCAAAAGCACTGGCCTTTCTGCACTGGTTAGCGGTGGTTTCTCCGCTGTCACCAACGGTATCGCTTACTGGCAGGGTAAAAAGACTTCTACTCAGGCTGTTTCCAATATCGTAACTGATACTGCAACCGGTGCTGTAACTGGCCTCGGTGCAACCATCGCAGGTGCTGCAGCCATGGCTGCCATCGGCACCAGCATCGGCGGCATCGGCCTGACACTGCTGGTTGGTGGCGCTGGCATGCTCGGCGGCTGGCTCGCAGACAAAGTCTTCAGCAAAACCGGTGCTAAAGATTGGATCAAGAGCAGAACCATCGCGATGATGGATGGCCTCGGCAGCCCCAAGCCCCAGCAGGCTGCTCAGCCCCAGGCTGTGGCTTACGCTCAGTAAGCTCAAGCTTAACGCTTCAGTCACTTTTAGATTCAGAACTCAGGCCCGCCAAGTCATCAACTTGGTGGGCCTGAAGCTCTATTCAGGCATCTGCTTTAAAGGCAGAAAAAGCAGATTTTTGTTGATCGCTATGTTTGAATAGGCTTAGAGCGTTGTCACCCGATTAGTTTAAGCTCTGAGGTTTGAGTCCATGAACGGCATGATTTTGTATTATGGCCAGAGTTCTGTCAGGCAATTTGCTGCACGTCTTAATCAGTCATGCGGTTTTGATTTGGTTAATCTTTCTTTGTTGCCGCGTCTGGATTTTAAAGACGTCAACCCTCTGGTCCTTAGTAGTGATGTCACTCGTGGACGTTTGTCTATTCGCCATTGGTTAGAAGCTCATTGGTCTGAGCTCAGAGCAAAAAAACTTGTGCTCTATCTTGTGGCTGATCAGCCCGGTGCTGCATTAGAGAAAATCATTAAGGCCAGTCTGACGTCTGAAATGCGCCTGCGCATTCAGCTATTTTGTTATCAACCCTTCCTTCAGCCTGTTGATCATGAACAGTTTAACCCTTTATTTCACACTCTCTATGAGCTAACCCGTTATCAGAGTCGGGCTACGTCTTTGCGTCAGCGTTCTGGGAATATTCAAGTTTTGTCAGGGCCTTAAGTGTGGCCTCGCGACAGTAACGATTCAGCAGGGCCCGATATAAAGCCAGGCTGAGTTTGGGGGCTTGATGTTCAAGTTTTTGTAGGATCTTTTGCCATTTTGTCTCAGTTATCAAGCCGCCTATTCTGAGTGCTTGGTCAAAAAAGGCATGTAAAGGCGTGAGTTGAGCGATGAGGCGAACTTCAAAACTGGGGTGTTTATGATAAAACAAGGCTGCACCTTGTCCACGGGCAAGCTCTTTTTTTATGTCAGCTTCCCAGTTGAGCTGATTAAAAGCAGGTTCATAATGCCAACTGATGGCGTTTTTTACAGGACGAGCGTGCCAGCCCGCTTGTTCTAGGCGGTAACCTAGTTCAAGATCTTCAAAGCCGTATGCGCTAAATTCTTCATCAAAGTTACCTACGCCCCCTTCAGTCAGCAAAGCAGAACGTCTAATTGAGACATTGCCCGTTGCAAAATGGGCTCGACTGGCATCTGTCCAGATGCTGGGCTTTGGTCTGAGACTGGGCTCAGGTGTGCCGATAATCTGGCCTTGGCCAATGGTAAAAGAGTCGTTTAGACCGTGGTGACGCCAATGCTCACCGATAAAGTCTTCATTGACAGCCATATCGCAGTCTAAAAAAATCAGCAGTTGACCTTGAGCGACTTGAATGCCTGCATTACGGGCAGCAGCCCGGCCCTGATTAAGAGGAAGCGTTTGCCAGTTTAGACGTGGCCAATGATTGAATTGATTTGAGTCAGCTAAAAAGGGCTCTGTTGAACCATCATCAACCACAATGATTTCAAAATCTGAAAAACGCTGCTCACGTAAACTGTTTAAACAGCGCGTCAGCAGCGTAGGACGATTGTAATAAGGAATAACAACTGAAACCAGCGGAGCAGCCTGAGAGGACGTAAGTTTAACCCGGCAGCTTTTTAAGCTTGGCTTCACCGACTAATTCAAGCTGATCGTTATTAACGCTTAATTGGCGGAAATA
Source organism: Candidatus Sericytochromatia bacterium (assembly GCA_913773825.1). Classification (GTDB taxonomy): domain Bacteria; phylum Cyanobacteriota; class Sericytochromatia; order UBA7694; family UBA7694; genus CAJYHH01. The sequence continues at coordinate 24,548 of CAJYHH010001038.1, forward strand.
CAGCTGCATGTCAGCATTGCTGAACTTGCTGAGATCTAAAACTGGATTCAGTGCCGTCAGAATAGCTTGAATGGTGTCATCGGGTAAGGGGCGATCAAGGGTTGTAGCCTGAACATCCACCACGTTTAGCGTGCGTTCAGTAGTCAGGCGCAGACGGCCTGACAGCTCAAATGGAATGGTGAAAAATCCACCCATCGTAGCTGCTTGTCCGCGAATCAGAATGCGGTCAGCCTGTAGATCTACGTTTAGATCCGTGATGTCAGCATCAAGCTGGGCGGCTAAAGCCTGTTTTTTACGGCCTTCGTCGAGTAACTGACGGAATGTATCTGAAGCAATAAAGCGGTTGATGCCATTTTCAGTAATTTTGACCCGCACCATTCCTTGTGAAGGTTCACGCAGAACAGGCTTATCCCCTGAGGTATCTGCACTGAGTCGATCAACGCGTAATTGCAGTTCTTCAACTGGAAAATCAGAGATGACAAAGCGTTGAGCATCAACTTCTGTATAAGCGATATTGCCGCCAAGTAGTGAATAACTCGGTGCTTCTGGATGAACTTTGACGCGTAAATATTCAGGGTGATTAAGGGTTTCATCAAGTTTGTTTTGGAGCATGCCGTTAGCGACATTAGGGATGACGCCACCCACAGCCATGATGAGCCCAAGAAGAATAGCGAGAATCGTGACAACCATTATTTACGTGCTTCCACAGTGAGTTTGATGGCAGTGCGTTCTTCACCGTCGATATCGACATCGACAAAAGAAGGGGTGAAGACCAGATCCAAGCCGCTTGGAGCGACATAGCCACGAGCAATGGCAATAGCTTTAATGGCTTGGTTAACCGCACCGGCACCAATCGCCTGCATTTCGACGTATCCTTTGTCCCTGATTACCCCAGCCAGGGCGCCGGCGACCGATGTCGGCTTGGAACGGGATGAGACTTTCAGTACGTCCACTGCTTCGTTCTCCTTTGTAGATGACGTGTAAAACGACAATGTATAGCTGCATTAAAAGGTGGATCGATTTTAATTATATACTTTTTTCAGAGATCGCGCACAATCAGCGCCGAGCGTGTATTGCGGGTATCAGCTGGTGAGATTAAGCGGATTTCAGAACTATAACGAGTCTGGAACATATTCGGTTCATACCAGGTGCGGTGAATAGTGTAGGGAGTAAAAATCATCACGTCACCGGGCATCATGATGGGATTCCAGAGGGATTCTGGCGGAATCTGACTGCTGACGCTTTGACGTTCATAGGGTGGGAGAGCAAAACTAAGCAGAGGTTTTTGTGGGCAACCCGACCAGATCTCTAGGCCTGGGTAATCACCGCCAGCTTGTGTCAGCGGAATCCAGACATTAACCGCTCTTTTTATAGGCCCCATAAACTCCTGATCTTGATGAAAAGGAATGGCGTGTTCTGGGTGAATCGGACCTTGGCGGCGAGGAGCGCAGTTATTGAGCATTAAATAAGCCTGTTCACCAAAGTGAGCGCGCAGGACTTGGCGCAAAATCGGGCTGCTGAGCATGATGTTGAGCCATTCTTGCAAACCGGCTACCCCGAGTGGATGAACATGACCGTAACGATAGAGATTTTCATAACTGGGGCGATCCATTTTTCCACTGGCATGTAATGCATCAAATTGAGCAAAAGATGATTCAAAAATGGGTAGCCAGTCAGCAATCATTTCTGCAGAAACAGCTTGTCTGAGTAAAATAACTCCCAGACTTTCAAGTTTTTCGCTGGTTGTTGCAGGATCGAAGCTATCAGCAGCAAAATCGGGAAAAGTCTGGCTTGTCTGAGTCACTTTAGGTCCTTTATAAATCCTGATAAGTAAGAGCAGATGCTAGAGATTATAGCAGCGAGTTATCAGATAGGTCTCTAAACTCTTTTTCAATCCCCTAGTCGTTGGGATCGGGTGTGTTATAATACATTCCTGTTCCGCGGGAGTAGCTCAGTTGGTAGAGCATCTGCCTTCCAAGCAGAATGTCGCGAGTTCGAGTCTCGTCTCCCGCTTCGGCAAAAAGTCTGACAGGCGCCTGTAGCTCAGCGGATAGAGCAGCGGTCTTCTAAACCGCTGGTCGCAGGTTCGATTCCTGCCAGGCGCGTACCACATTCACTTCGGTGAAGCATTCATGGTGGGTGTCGCCTAGTGGTCATGGCATCGGGTTGTGGTCCCGACATTCGTGGGTTCGAATCCCATCATCCACCCTAAAAGCCCCTCTTTTGAGGGGCTTTTATTTTGGTTAAATTTGCTTTTAAGTCTGCTGAGCTAAATACAGACGCAAATAGCGCAAGGGACAATTTGTCTCTTGCGCTATAACAGCATAAAATGTTTTGAAATTTTAGTTGCTAGGAGATTGTTTAACTGGCAACAGGGACGCTATCAGCCAAATCCTCGGCCAGATTTTCATAAATGCCGGCTGGCATTTTGATGCGGAATGTTGTGCCTTTGCCTAACTCACTTTCACATTCCATCGTGCCTTCATGGGCATCCACAATTTTGCGTGCAATCACCAGACCTAGGCCAGTGCTGCGTTCGCCGCCTGTCGGTTTGCTGCGTAGACGCTCAAAAGGGGTAAACAGACGTTGTTGGTCTTCTTTTGAAAGTCCTTGGCCTTCGTCTTGAACTTCGATAACCACTTTGTCGCCTTCTTGGCGAGAACGCAGCCAGACGCGAGAGTCTGGATAAGAATATTTAATGGCGTTGCTGACAAGATTATCAAGCACCTGACCAAAACGCTGGGGATCACATTGGACAATTTGAGATGAATCTTCTTCAAGAATGAGCTGAATGTTTTTTTCCTGTGCGTAAAGGCGCTGCATTTCGATTCGCTGGCGGAGTAAAGATACAGCTAAAGAAGGACGCTGATGTAAATTAAGGCTGCCGTGCTCAATGGCAGAAATATCGAGCAAATCGTTAAGCAGCTGTAGGGTGTG
>CAJYHH010001039.1 GCA_913773825.1 Candidatus Sericytochromatia bacterium
GAAGGCCTATGCGGCTCAGTCATCAAAGAACTGTACCACGACAGGCTTAAAGCGGCTGTCGCGGCGGCTGGTTGCAATCTCTGAAAACATCAGGCCATCCCGATAGAGCTCTTCAATTAAGCTGTCCCAGCTGACTTCGGTTTTGATAATCTCACCACGGGCGTTCTCACCCCAGATTTCGATATAGGCTAAACCAACCCCGGCCTGGCCTTTGTCTTCTTTTTGCCAGCAGATCTGAAAGTCTTCTATGGGGACTTTTTGAATCTCAGGTTTGGCCGGGTCAACAATTGTGACCGTGTGCTGGGTAATGCCTACAATCAACACCGCATGCCTCATGCTGCCCATGCCTGGCAGCTGAATCGAGGCAATCGGCGTGGCGCCACGATTTAAACTGCGCAGCAGACCCTCAAGCTGAAACAGAAAATTATAGCCGCGCTGGACACGGGCTTTTAAACCAGCCTGCTGAGCATAGGTATTAATGTCTTCTAAAGTCAGGCCCGTATCGTTAATGACTTCTGCTTCTGCAGTGCGCAGATTTTCGACGCGCTGATAGCCTTCACGGACAGAATTCACCAGGCCGTATTTACGCAATAACATCGCCAGACAAGTTGGCGCACAGCCGTTTTGACGGGGCTGGACCATGGATTCTGGCACAGGGCTTGAAATCATATAGGTTTTGTCTGCATCAAAGCGAGAAGACTCATCTGGGGCTGAGCCTGATTCACCTTGCTGACCTTGCTGACCCGATTTGCCTTTTTTGCCCTGCTGCTTTTTTTTCTGGCCGTCTTTGCCGCCGCGTTTTTCCATCACCTTTTGTTTGGCAAAATAAAGAATAGCCTGAATGGTCTCTTCGGCATCCCCTTCAGAGCGATGGACATCACCATAGACAACCCCAGGCTCAGGGGCATCCTGGCGAAATTTTTTGCTGACTTTCCCAGGTGTCTGGGTTGTCGGCGTCGCTTTAATCCGGTTGATATTGACCATGGGGCTCTCAAGTACCTGTCAATCTATTATAGGCGCTGGGATTCCAGGAAAGAAACCAGGAGCAGGGCAGGAAAATGGGGCTTTGAAGGCGGTGAAAGCGGTGGGCGCGTAGTGAGGAAAAACAAAATCAGCTGAGCTGATTCTTTTTAGGCTGTTTTTGTCTCTTTCTGCTTGCCCTAATTGAGAAAAGCATAGTCAGAGGAGTAGAATGGATCAAGGTAAAACTGAGTGAGTGAAATCAACAAGATTAATAGCGGCGGGTCCTTTGATGTAAGGATCAATCAGCCGAGTCCTGAGCGGCGTGAAAAAAAAGAAACGACCGTTAACGAAGAGCAGTCCTCGCAAAAGCAAAACACCCCTCCTAAGCCTTTGCCAAAGAAGCCTCCGCCTGAAAAAACGCGCGAGAGCTCAGCTATGGAAGATATGCTGGAAGCCCTACGTGAGCAGCAGGTCCAGGAGGACATTGGCGAATATATCGACAGGCGTAAAGAGTTTTACCGTGAAAGCAATCGCCAGGCTTCTGAAGCGTATATTCGCAATCAAAAAGAAACGCGCAAAGAGCAAAGCAAAGAAGTCGTTAAAGAGGGGCAGGACAAAGATGTCCACGCCACTTACCACAATCG
>CAJYHH010001040.1 GCA_913773825.1 Candidatus Sericytochromatia bacterium
AGCTGATCGAGCCAGTCCTCAAGCGGCACTTTAGCGACATTATTGGTGCAGATCAGCAGGCCGCCTTCTGCGGTTGCTAATAAAGAAGGCTTAAACAGTGCCTGATAATCCCGTACTAGATCAACTGTCCCAAAGGGACTTTTGGCCCAGGCTGGCGGATCCAGAAAGACGATGTCGAACTGGCGCGGTGAAAGTTTATCATAGGGTTTGTGTGGCGTTCCGCGACGCAGACTTACCGCTAAGCCTGCCAGCTGGCGCGTGGCGGTAAAAAAATCACTCTGGATAAATTTAATTGAAGCGCTATCCGCCTTCAGGTGATTAAGGGCGGCGTTTTCACGACCAACATCTAAACTGCGGGTTGCAAAGTCGACGTTCCAGACTTCACGCGCACCAGCTACTGCTGCACAGATGCCTACGCCGCAGGTATAGGCAAAGAGATTAAGCAAAGATTTGCCGGCTGCTTCAGCTTGAATCAGCTTACGGGCCACGCGTAAATCCAGAAACAGTAAGGGATCTTGCCCGGCATGACGGGCTCTGACGCGATAGTTGACGCCAAGCTCCTGGGCGACATGTTCGCTTTTGCTCAGCACCTGGCTGCGGTCACTGCGGCGAGAATTTGACGCGCTGCGATCGTAGTAAACGGTTTCAAGCGGATTAAAATGTGAGCTGATTTGTTTGCTGATTTCAGCTTGTTCACTTTCACTCAGAGGAGTATGAAAGCTCTGAATCAGTAACTGAGGGCCGTAGCGGTCAATTGTCAGACCTCGTTTGCCTTCACTGGTGCCATGAAACAGTCGATAACAATTAGTTTGTTCATTTTTAAGCTGGCTAAACCGCTCTGAGCGTCTGGTCAAAGCGGCTTCAAGCAGCTGATCAAGCGGGATTGGTGGACTTAAATCAGCAGATGATTCAGGGTGATGTAGGGAAGTTATGGTTCAAGTCCTCCAAATAAACTGTTGATCAGTCCTGTCACAAATTTTTCGCTTTCTGTTGTGCTGATCTCTTCATCCATAAAGCGGCTCCAATAAGCGCGCTGAAAACAAGCGCCCAATAACAGATAAGAGGCTGCATCCGGGTCAACACTCTGGCGGATGCGCTGCTGCGCTTGCTCTTTGCGTAAATAGTCAGCCAATGCAAGATTGGCGCCTTGCGGGCTGTTATTTTGCCGTTTGATTTCACTCTGTAATGAACTTAATAATTCACGGTCTGAAAAAAGCGCTGAGCCTAAGGGCATCATTTTGCAGTAAAAATCTAGCGTGGCGCTAGCCACCTGAGTCAGGTTTTCTTTGACGCTTTTTTGTCCGGCTAAGCCGCTAAGGTGTTTAAGCAAGACCATAAAATTAGGCACCCGCTCCATAATCACATGTACAAACAGATCTTCTTTGCTATTGAAGTGTTTATACAGGGTGGCTTCTGAAAAGCCTGCTTCACGGGCAATTTCACGGGTGGTGGCCCGCGACAGTCCCAGGGTTTGAATCACTTCAGAAGCCGCATCTAAAATGCGTTCACGGGTACTCATGGATTCACTGATACTCACTATTTCTGAAAAAAGCTGCTTTCCAAAACGGCTGCTTTAAGTGTATCAGTTGTGCTCCGCAAATTGGCTTCTTGCCTGGACACTGTTCGTTTTTAGGATGTTTTCTTTTCCGTCAGCCTGGTCAGGCAGGTTAAAATACTCTGGAAGTCTAAAGACACTTCTAGTCTGGTGCAAGTGAGAGAACAGGTTATCGCGAGATGTTACGTGTGTGGGTGAGCCGAATGCTGGTGCTGGGAGTGTATCTCTTTAGCCGTCTGTTTTATCGCTTTGAGTTGACTTGGGTTCAACCCCCCTCTGAGCATGTCTGGCAAAATGTCAGAGTCTTTGCGCTGTTAAACCACACCAGTCTGTTAGAGCCTCTGTTCTTTGGCGCTTTACCACTGAGCTTTCTTTGGGATATTGCGCCTCGGGCTACTTTACCTGGAGCCGATATCACCCTCGAACGCCCGATCATTGGTCGCTTTTATCGCTGGTTGTCCCCTCATACAGTTTCGATTACTCGCAAGCGGGATGAAAGCTGGGCAGCTTTTTTGAACCAGATTTCTGAGCAGACACTTGTGGGGCTAGCGCCTGAAGGCCGGATGATGCGGGCTAATGGCTTAGACAAAGACGGCAAGCCGATGAGCGTGCGCGGTGGGATTGCCGATATCTTAGTAAAAATGGGCAGCGGTAAACTCATGTTGGCGTATAGTGGTGGTTTACATCATGTTAATGTGCCAGGAGAGGGCAAGCTGCGACTGTTTAAAACGCTGCGCCTGCGTCTGGAAGTGATCGATATCAGTGAGTATTTACAGCAGCTTGGGCATTTTTATGATCGTCCTGATCCAGCGCTGAGGCTAAAAGTTGCTCGCGATCTTCAAGCCCGTTTAAAGCGGTATCAGCCATGACTGTAAATGATCTGCTGATTCGGCCTTTACGTTGGCCAGATGACAGTCAGCCGATTTTGGCGCTTTGCACAGGTTTTGAGTCTGATACTGTTTATGATGTCATTGCTCAAGTTGACGGTTTTAAACTTGTTGAACGTCAGCTCAATCAGCCTTTAAGCAAAAACTATGATTTAGCCGATGAACTGGACACCTTGCCTGGTTTTGAACGGGTGCTTGTTGCCGAATATCAGCAGCATTTAGTGGGTCTGGCTGCTTTTCGTCCAGAGCGCTGGAATCGTCGCGCCAATCTTGTCCATTTTTATCTTGACGATAAAGTGCGTGGGCAGGGGATTGGGCGGCAATTGATGCTGGCCACTTTGGCTGAAGCGCAAAAAATGGGTATGCGGGCACTCTGGCTAGAGACCCAAAATGTCAATTACGCAGCTATTCAGTTTTACCAAAAACTAGATTTTAAACTCTGCGGGCTCGATACAAGTCTTTATGACCCCAGCCAGTTGCCTGGTGAAATCGCCCTGTATTTTGCCTACTTGTTTTAAACTCGCCGAGCTCATGCTCAACAGACAGCAAAGCTGTCTCTAAACGGCCCTTAGGCCTCTAGACACTCCGGCAGAGCCGGACTCACACTGCTAAACCTGCTTCTAAATCCCCATATTGCTGAGGCTGACCATAATCCGGTTGAGTACCAGGGTCAGTTCAGGATGTTCGACTTCAAAGCGCTCAATCAGACCAGGAAGCTCTTGAGAAGCAGCACGGCCTGGGGTGAGATCCTCGGGATCCTGATCCTGCTGTTCGAGTTGGGCAATTAACTGCTCAATCCGATCTCTGGCGCTTGGGTCACCCAACTCGAGACGTGCAATTTCAGTCCGCAGCTCGGTGATAGACAGATGTAGTTTGTCGTTGGCCATGAGAATAGCTCCCTTGTTCGGTTTGAGTCCATGCTACCAAATGCCAGCCTGTCACCGGTAGTTAATAGAACTTTACCTGAAACAGACTGGCTAAGGATTTATTGTTAAGGATTCATCCTTGCAAAAGTTACGGCAGGATCAGAACGTGAGCCCTGGCGTAACTGTTCCGCCATACCAATGGCAATATCTTCTTCCCCACTTTGTAGAGCTTGAATTGCTGCTTCAACAAAGCTGTCGAGAGCCATAACCGGTGGACCATTGCTGCCGCGGCGGCCCTGATCCAGTTCACTTTCGACAGCTGGTGGAGCCAGATTAATGACCTGAATCTGGCTATCGCGCAGCTGATGACGTAGACTCAGACTCAAAGAATTAACTGCGGCTTTAGTGGCGCCGTAAACGGGCATCACCGCTAAGGGGGAATAACCCAGACCAGACGACACATTTACAATCGTTGCCGGTGTATTCTGTTTCAGCAGCGGTAAAAAGGCTGCTGTGGTCCAGATTAGGCCATTTAAATTGGTGTCAATTTCTTCACCTAGAGCTTCTAACGAGAGCTCTTCGTTAAGCAGATCAAAGTTACGCTGAATACCTGAGTTGTTAATCAACACATCCAGCTTGGGGCAAATCTGCTGAGCTTGTTCAACACCCTGACGGATGCTGTCACGATCTGAAACATCCATGACAAAAAACTGCATCCCCGGATGGGCCTGGCAGAGCGCTTCAAGCCGGTCTTTGCGGCGACCGGTGACAATCACCTGATTGCCAAGTTGATGTAACGCTTTTGCCAGGCCTTGGCCAATTCCGCTGCTGCCGCCTGTAATCAAGATAGTTCGGTTTGTGAGTTGCATAAACTTGACCTCGTCGTCAGCTTTGTTGGGGGGAAGAATCTTAAGGATTGATGCGAGCAAAGACCTGCTGAAGATTACTTCTGGCACCATCACGTAATTGTTCAGCTGTGCCGATTGCAATTTCTTCGTCATCAGCCAGCAGGGCCGCCAGAGTCGCATCAACAAAACCGGCTACTGACAGTTCACTGCTGCCATCGGGGAGCTTGCGATCAACATCCAGATTGGTTTCAACAGCTGGCGGCATCAGTTCATGAACCCGGACACCGCTGTTGCGCAGCTGGTGACGCAGAGACATCGTAAACGAATGAACGGCTGCTTTGGTTGCTGAATAGACTAGCATCTGAGCAATGGGGACATAGCTCAGGCCAGAAGAGATATTAATGATCGTTGAAGGGCTGTTCTGTTTGAGAATCGGCAAAAAAGCCGTGGTCATCCAAATCAGGCCTTTAAGATTGGTATCAATCTCACGGCTCAGCTCTTCAAGACTTGGGAGCTGGTCACTGGTAAAGTCGTAGTGTTTTTGAATGCCGGCGTTATTGACGAGACAATCGAGCTGGGGATGTTCTTTACGGATATACTCTGCGGCGTTGCGTACACTGTCTGGATCAGTAACATCCATGACGAAGTATTTCATGCCGGGGCGCTTTTCGCACATCTGTTTAAGGGACTCTTCTTTACGGCCGGTAACAATGACCTGGCCGCCGAAGCGATAAAAGACTTCAGCCAGTCCCTTTCCGATGCCGCTACCGCCACCTGTAATCAGAACTGTTCTGTCTTTAATTTCCATGTCTTTCTCCTATTGAGAAGGATCTGGTCTACATCATAACGCATGATCTCGATCACACCAGGAGATTGACTTGAACTTTCAGGAAGATTTAAGGTTAAGGGCGCAAAAGTCTAAAAAAAGCCATAAAACCGTTTAAATTCAGATGTCTGTAACGTTAAGCTGACGGACATCTCAATCTTAAAACCAGCCGGTCAAGACTGATAAAAATTTTAAGTCGCTAATAACTGACTATTAGCGACCTAAGTCTTTATCTCAGCACACCTGTACAGGTAACAGGGCTGGATAATAATCCAGCTGGGCGAAGCGTTACGTTCAGAGAAGTCTGGCCCAGATTGAGCAGATTTAAGGTGTTAGCATCCAGCTGAAGTGACAAGACACCACTGAGTAGTGACAGTAGATTGGATGTCAGATTGACCAGTGACAGACCATTCTGAGTGTTATTCAGAGAAGCACTCAGCAGAGTTGCATTGGCGTAGATCGGTGCCAGATCCACATCAAGTAACCCTGTGTTGCCATTGACCGTCACGGTGCCCACACCACCGTTTTGTCCTGAGCCACAGAGCAGATTAGTCTGAACTTTTAGCAGGGTGGGTTGAGCTGTTGGACTGGCTGTGGGGCTGCTTGTGGGTGCTGCTGTCGGACTTGGTGAGGCACTTGATGCTGGACTTGCAGTTGCCGCCGGTGAAGCAGAGCTACCACCCAGGTTCAGATTAACATCCAGTAATCCAGTTGAGACATTCACTCCAGTTGAGCCATTTGAACCTGTTGTCCCGGTTGAGACATTGACGCCTAAACCCGTTGTTTCAGTTGTGCCGGTTGCGCCGGTTGCGCCGGTTGCGCCGGTTGCGCCGGTTGCCCCAGTTGCCCCAGTTGCCCCAGTTGCTCCAGTTGCTCCAGTTGCTCCAGTTGCTCCAGTTGTCCCAGTTGCCCCAGTTGCTCCAGTTGCCCCAGTTGCTCCGGTTGCTCCGGTTGCTCCGGTTGCTCCGGTTGAGCCTGTGGTAGTGGTCAGTGACAGCAGAGGTTGAGCGCTAGGTTGCACAGTAGGTTGTGTTCCTGGTTCCGCACTTGCGCCTGTCTGTAAATTGACTTGCAGATTGGCGCCTGTATTTGGCAGAGCACTTGTTAAGCCACTGGGTTGAGTCAGACTAACTGATTTGGGGCTATTGGAAGAGGATAAAGTCTGATTGATCCCAGATTTGGTTGCCAGTAGTGGAACACCGCCACCTTGAGGCATACAGCCTCCAAGTAAGATAACAGAAGTCAAAAGAGAAGCTTTAAGCGTGATTTTCATTTGGTTTTCCTTTTTTGGCTGCACAGCAGCTAATCGTTTAGAAGCGGATGCGGTAGGCGAGCTGGCCACCGATTTCACCAAAGATTTGGGATTGACCCGAGAGAAAGTAGCGTGTGTCATGATAGGCCGCAATGATTCCTGACTGAGGAGTCAGGGGCCATTCGATGCCCAGCAGTAAATCGTTTTTGTACTGAAGGTTTGCGTCAAAACCTGCTTGAGCAAATGGGAAGTACACAATTTGCTCTGACAAAAACACTTTAAAGAGGTTAAACAAGGGGTATTCAATATGGGCGCGAGCGCTGGGACCGTGATTGAAGTAGTTATAGCTTTGGCCATTCCAGTTCAGGATCCCGTAACCCAGACCAACAAAAGCCTGGGGTTCATAGGGGTTGTTTTTACCCCAAACATTTAACAAGATATTAAACGTGCCGTCGAAGCGGGAAAGATTACCCGTTTCAATTTGATTGATGCTGAGGTTAGTAAAGCGATT
>CAJYHH010001041.1 GCA_913773825.1 Candidatus Sericytochromatia bacterium
GCTGAGGTTAGTAAAGCGATTGTCATGAAGCAGATAAGCGGCATTGACTTCTAAACCAGGAACCACACTGCCTTCAGGAAACTGCTCGCTAAACCAGTATTTGAATTGAGCGGCCCCGCCATAGGCCAAGCCCATTTCCTGTTGATCCACACGGGCAAATGCTGCTTTGAGCATTCCTGCTACATAGACATCTTTATTCCAAAAGGTAACAGGTGTCGGAGTGGGAACCGGGGTTGGAACCGGAGTGGGCTCTGGCGTAGGCACTGGAGTGGGAACCGGGGTCGGGGTTGGGGTTGGGGCTATAGAAGGCTTCGGGATAATCGGCACCAGATGGCGGTCGACATATTCCACAAAGCGTTTAAGTACAGCAGCGAGTTCATAGCGACTCAGAATCTGATAACCTCTGAAGGTTTCATCTGGGTAGCCTTCCATCAGCTGATAGTAGTTAACAATCCGGTAGACCGAATCAGTGGCCCAGAGTTTGTCATCAACATCTTTGAATCGCAGCGTGCGAATCGCTTCGTGATGAGCTGATTTGCCGGTTTCTTTCTCTAGCAGCGTGAGATAGTTATTCAGCTCAAAGGCGAGTTCATAACGCGACATCAGTTCATTGCCCATAAACTGTTTATCGAGACGGGGCTGCATAATCCCGTAATCGCTGACCACACCTTTGACGATTTCGCGATAAGGTGCTGAAACATCACTCGGGATGTCATGTGGCGCTGATTTGAGTTTGAGTGAACGCCGCAAAATCCCCTCGATTTTGCGAGCCAGGTTGTAATAAATCGTTGCCACTTCATAGCGGGTGGTCTTGTCCTGACCACGAAACTGCATTTTTTGCTTGGGTGGCATAACGTCTAAATCCTGAACCATCAGTTTGACGGCGGGATAAGACCAGTGGTCCGCAGGAAGGTCGTCTAGGTCATTAATGTCAATATAAGCAGATGCAGAAAGATTATAATTTATTAATGTTAATGTGACAATTGAAAGAATTTTATGACGCATTTTAATGTCGGACACTTTCTTAGTAGAGTTCTCAACACTACTGGAAATCAATTATTAAGCCATTTATATGCTTTAATTCTTTGTTTGCCCCCTTGTTGAATAAATGTTATTTAAAAGACTCAAAAATGTCAATTAAAGTCTTCTAAGGTTAAAGTCAAAATAAAGTCAAAAAAATAGAGACTAAAAAATCAATAAAAAAACTAAATATTCATTCGGTTGCATCTATTGTCTTTTTTGAGGTCAAATCTGATTTTGAGACTTTGTTTGTGAAAGCTGATTTTTTAAAGCATTTAAATAATGTCCGCCACTTACATCATTTAAGAGAAATCTCAGCACAAAAAACGCTCCGGCAAGTTGCCGGAGCGCTTGAAATAACTGCGTTAATTTGCTTAAAAGCTAATTTTTAAGCGGCTTGAAGTACAGGGGTGCTTTGCAGAGCTTCATCAAAACGGGACACAATAGCGAAAAGCCGCTCCCGCTCTGGGTTTTGCAGCTCACCGTTAAGCATATGCTGATGAAAGTTGCCCAGGCTGTAGCTGTCGATCAGTTGGGCTCCCCACCAGGGAACCAGGCTACTCATGGTCTTAAGATTGGTCTGACCTCCGTTGGGGCCAGGGGAAGTGCTCAGCAGAACCAGGGGTTTATTGCCGAAAAACTTCATGTCAATGCGCGAGAGCCAGTCAATCACGTTTTTGAGCACAGCTGGAATAGACCCATTATGTTCGGGTGAAGCCAGTAAGAAGCCATCGTAAACCTGAAGCTGTTCATAAAGCGCTTTGATTTCTGCTGGAAATCCGTCAAGCTGCTGACGCTCAGCGCTGTAAAGAGGGGTGTTGTCGAAACTACGCATATCAATCAGAGTCGCTTCGGCCTGGCTGAGTTGAGCTGCATACGCGACAAGGCTTTTGTTAAGGGACTGACGGCTATTGCTGCCGGCAATGGCGAGAACTTTCATGTTTGGTATCTCCGTAAGAGCCACTTGGGGCTTGTTGAGTCCATCATATGACGATAAGATAATAAACAAAAGTGGTGATTGTTTATTGATATGATAAAAATTAATTATAATGATGTAAGTTTTAAACTTTGGGAACTCACCAGGAAAAGACGCTCTTTTCTTTTTACTTCTGGCTCAACGCTCCAAGCCCAGATCTGTATATGAAGCTTGAACAACTTGAAGTTTTAGATGCAGTGGTTAAGGCGGGAAGCTTTGCAAAAGCTGCAAATGAAGTGCTCTTTATCAGCCAGCCAGCGGTGAGTGCTGCAATTCGTAAGTTGGAAATCAGTCTGGGATTTGTGCTCTTTGATCGCGAAACCTACCGCCCAACTCTAACCCCTCAAGGTCAGGCTTTTTATACAAAGGCGCGAGAGCTGCTGGATGAATCACAAGCTTTGGGAGATTATGCCCAGTTATTGGCAGACGGGATTGAGCCGGAACTTAGGATCGCAGCTGAGCCTTTGGGTTTACTGCCTGAACTGCTGCAAATCTTTCGTCGCGAGACCGCTGCTTTTACTCATACGCGATTTGAATTTTTTGATGAGCCTGTTGGCGGAGCTGTTGCCAGATTGATGGACAATGAAGCGGAGTTGGCTTTTGCGCGCTGGATGCCAGACATCTATGGTCATCTTCCAGTTGAGCAAACGCCTCTGTTCAGTTTTAAGTTAGCAGCGATGATTGCGCCTGATCATCATCTGGCTCAAGGGGATGATGTACTAAAGCCCGAAGATCTGGCTGGAAGTATTCAGATTGTGACCCGCTCAAATGATCGCTATTTAACTTCTGCTGGGTTTGCATTACGACCTTTTGCACGCCGTT
>CAJYHH010001042.1 GCA_913773825.1 Candidatus Sericytochromatia bacterium
GCTACGCCCGCCAGATTGCTTTGCCCGAGATGGGTTTAGAGGGGCAGGCTAAAATCCACCAGGCACGGGTCTTACTGGTAGGAGCCGGTGGCTTGGGCTCTCCGGCTGCTTTGTATCTGGCTGCTGCTGGAGTCGGTAAACTGGGATTACTCGATCCCGATACGGTCAGCTTAAGTAATCTCCAGCGTCAAATTCTCTATACCAGCGCTGAAACCGGTTTGTTAAAGACTCAGGCGGCTCACAGCAGATTGTCAGCGCTAAATCCAGAGATTCAGATTCAGAGTTACCCCACAGCTCTTAACCATGATAACGCGCTTGAGCTTTTGACTGATTACGACATCATTGTGGATGGCTCAGATAATTTATCGACACGGTATTTATTAAACGATGCCTGTGTGATTCTGCAAAAGCCTTTGGTTTATGGGTCAGTTTATCGCTTTGAGGGACAAGTGGCGAGTTTTTTACCAGGCCAGGGTTGTTATCGCTGTCTGTTTCCCGAAATGCCGCCGCCTGGCAGTATGCCGTCCTGTAGCGAAGCCGGCGTTTTGGGCGTGCTGCCGGGTTTGATCGGCACCCTGCAGGCAACAGAAGTTCTGAGGCTCATTACGGGGTGGGGGAAAGGCCTTAACGCAAAACTGCTGCTGGCTGATCTCAAAACGATGGACTTTACCCCCTTGCAGCTGTTAAAAAATCCCGCTTGCCCCAGCTGTGGCGAAAATGCTCAACAGCAGATTCTGAATGCTGAAAACTATCCTGAGATCCCCTGCGAGATTCTGGAACTGACGCCCGCACAGGCCTATAAAAAGCTTTTAAGTGGAGAATTAACTGCTTTAGATGTCAGAACCGAGGCCGAGCATCAAGATGGGCACTTGTCTGGCTTTCCTCAAACCCTTCATCTGCCCCTGGATCAACTGCTTGCTGGTCTCAATCACCTCAACCCTGATACATCCCTACTGGTATACTGCCAGAAAGGTCAGCGTTCGGCCCGAGCCCTTCGCCTGCTGCAAGCTCACGGCTTTAACCGCGTCTGGAGTCTAAGGGGCGGTTATGAGGCTTATCTGGACTATGACTCCGGAAATAAATCTGGATCATCATTCTAGAATCAGGGCACGCCCGCTGAAATTCAAGGAGACACGCAATGAGCGATAAACTTCCCGGTATTCGCCACATTATTGCCACCTCAAGTGGCAAAGGCGGAGTGGGCAAATCCACCGTCAGCATCAACGTCGCGCTGGGGCTGGTTCAAAAAGGTTTTAAAGTTGGTCTGGCTGACGTAGATATTTATGGTCCTTCAATTCCGACTCTGCTTGGAATTGAAGATGAACACCCTCAGGTTTTAGATCAGATTTTGCTGCCGATTCAAAAACATGATCTGAAAATTATGTCAATGGGCTTTTTAGTCGGTGCAGATACCCCGGCTATTTTACGTGGCCCGATGATCACAAAGTTTATTCAGCAGTTTGTCACAGGCGTCAAATGGGGCGAACTGGATTATCTGATTCTGGATCTGCCTCCGGGTACAGGCGATGCCCAGTTGTCTCTGTCCCAGAGCATTCCGCTGACGGGCGCTTTAGTTGTGACAACCCCGCATGCGATTTCAGTTAAAGTGGCGATGCGCGGATTGCGGATGTTTGAAAAAGTCAACGTGCCGATTTTAGGCGTGGTTGAAAACATGCAGGGTTGGGCCACTCCTGAAGGGCCTTCGCCTTTTCATGGTGGTCATAAACTCAGCGAAACAGCGGGTGTGCCCTTTTTAGGCTCGATCCCGATGGATCAGACCGTGGCGATTAGCGGTGATGAAGGTGAACCGGTGATGATTAAATATCCGGACGCTCCTTCTGCTCAGGCTTTCCGGGGTGTGGTCAGTAATCTGCTGGATCAAGTGAATCATACGGCCAGCGCTAACCCCTTGGGTTCTTTTAAATGGAACCTGAACACGGGTGAAGGCGCACCGCGCACACGGGAGGACTAAGATGGGAGCCGTTGAACATCAGCCCACTCGGGGCTTTAAACGCGAAGAAGTTACGCCAGTGGGCATGAAGCCCGGTAAAGGCGGGATTGTGATTCAATGGGCTGACGGTACAGATCTGGACTATGACTTTAGAGGTCTGCGTCTTTCTTGTGCCTGTGCCATGTGTATTGATGAAAACACGGGTGAAAAACTGCTGGTGCCCGCGATGGTGCCTTTAGATGTCAAAGCCAATCAGATTGAGTCTGTGGGTCAGTATGCGGTCCGGATTATCTGGAGTGATGGTCACTCAACCGGGATCTATCCGTTTCCGCTGCTGCGTCATATTGGCGAGGCACGTGCTGCTGCTATAGAAGCGCGAAATCAGCAATCCAATAACTGATAGAATCTGAGTCCATTGACTGAGATTATCACAAGCGAAAAAGACAGGCCCGGACAATTGTCCGGGCCTGTTGGCTAACTAGGCAAAGCGCTAAAAAAAGTGTATTCTCTAGTCACTGCCCACCTAATAAATTAGTTACCAAACCCGTTGTCGATGGCAAATGAATAAGCTAGATTTGACTCACTTTTAGGCGGAGATTTTTTTATTAAAAGCGCCCTAGGCTTGAGTTAAATGAGTTCATAAACTTGCCTTGTAGAATTCATTGATGAAAGGCTGATCATGGTAATGAAAAGATTTCGCGCGTTTTTACTGAGTCTGATTTTTCCGCTTGCTGCTTGCCAAGGTAATACTCCTACTCAATCTCCACCCGCTACGATTGCTCCTTCGCTTTTACCTAGCGCTGCGCCTTTAGCTTCGCCGACGCCTTTTGTAAGCCCCTCAGCAAATGCATCTTCAAGCCCTGATCCAAATTCATCCGCTTCTGCTTCACCAGGCTCAAGTTCAAATCCGAGCTCTAATCCAAGTGCTGAGCCAAGCCCAACCGTATCAGCTTCGGCAGCACCGCTTGAAGAAAAGCTCACGATTAAAAAATATCCACAGAGCACCAGTAATTCACCTTGGACAGAAGTGATTAATGGTCAGGGCGAATTTTTTATGTATTGGGCGGCTGTCAATTCTGAAAATGTTTTAGCTGTTAATCACGCTCGATATACTGACAAAAATCGTGATTATTGGATGGTCTTTTATAATAAAGATGGTGCAATTGAGCGGATTCAAAACGAAAAAAGCGGTGAATTTGTAGTTGTTGAGCCTAAAGATGAGTCTTTTACGATTAAGGCCTTTGACGCCACAGGTAAATTTGATAGTGGCTATAAAATTACTCAAAGTGGCGGCAAATATTATGCCTCACCCGTTTTGGGACGTCCCTATTTTTCTGGCCAGCTAACGCTGGATCTTAAAGGCGCATCCAAAACGATTAGTGCCGTTTTGTTGCCAGAAGAAGAAAACGCCTCAGGTACGGCAATTGAATTGCCAGCCAACCTTCAAAGCTATATTAATCGCAGTGGGGTATTGCCCAATTCAAGCCAATTTACGATTTTGGCCGCTTCTAGCCTGAGTTCTGGATTGGCTAAAAATTCACAGGCTTCTAAACTGGCCTATGCCGGTCTGTTAGCTCATCGAACCATGAGCGGTTTGCTTAGCACAACTGGATTAAAACTAGCCGCTCCCCTGCTTGACGTTGCGCTGGTCGCTGCCTCTAACTGGCAATTATCAAATGGTGTTCCGACCAGCACAGGTAATTTGGTCAGCGATATTGGTGCACGTTTTGAGCATAATCTCAGTGTGGACGAGATTACTAAAGAACACGCTGCGGTTGCAACAAGTA
>CAJYHH010001043.1 GCA_913773825.1 Candidatus Sericytochromatia bacterium
CCAGGCCAGAAAGCAAGGGAATCGAAAACAGAGCAAAGACAAGTCCTTGCTGAAGCACATACCAGTGAGTGACCAGCATTGGGGCCTGGTTTTCACCAGACTCAACATTAAACCCCTGCCAGCGTGCTCGAAGCATGAAGAATAAAACCTCAGGAAGTAAATAAACGCTTTAAAAAGACACAATAGAATTTAAGATCAAACTACTCGCCCTGGTGCTTACATCTTGATCATCAGATCATGGAGCTTGTCCTGGATCATCCGCAGAGCATCTGCAGTACGCTCTGCTTGAGAGATCTCGCCGCATTTGCCATACAGATCATCCCAAAAGGCGCAGCGATCCATAACACAGGGTACAGCTGCGTCTTTACTGAATGAAGATCTGAAACTCATTACGGGGCAAATACCACCCTTACGCTGTTCAGCCATGTGTTCACCTCAGCCGCAAATTTAAATGTTTGAATAAATTATCGAATCCTGGTTCGTCATTATAGCCGTTCGTTCTGGTGGGTGCAAAATTTGCCTAAGCGGGTTGGGAGCTTTAGATCAGACTATTTATCTGAGATGCAAAGCTGATGATCCAGTTGGGAAAAACAAACAAACCTAAAATCCCCACCAGACAAATAATGCTGGCCAGCAGGAGAGTCGGATGATGTTCAGCTTCAGACTCAAGATGCCCTGGTTGATTAAAGAACAGGACCCGAATAATTCGACTGTAATAGTACAGCGACAAAACAGAGTTTAAGACACCAATAACAACGAGCCAGAGATATTGTGGCCCCATCATCGTGACAGCACCAAACAAATAAAACTTACCTGTAAAACCAGCAAAAGGAGGTAAGCCGGTTAAAGAAAGCAAGCAGCTGGTCAGGACAAATCCATACCAAGGATGCCGACGGCCTAATCCAGCCCAATCTTGTAAGCGTGTACTCTGGGTCTGGCCTGCAAAATAGACCATCACAGCAAACGCACCAAGATTCATAAAGACATAGACCAGCAAATAATAAAGTAGCCCAATCAGGGCTGTATCTCGTGAGCCATATTCAGATAAGGCCAACACGCCCATTAGCAGATAGCCTGCATGGGCAATGCTTGAATAAGCAAACAGACGTTTGATGTTTTGTTGAGCAATGGCGACTAGATTGCCATAGGTCATAGATAAGACAGCCAAGCCCGCAATGATAGTCGACCAGATTGGAACAGTTTGCTGGACATTAAAGATCTCAATCACGCGCATTAACGCGGCAAAACCAGCTAATTTAGAACTGGCTGACAAAAATGCCGTAACAGGAAGGGGAGCCCCTTCATAGACATCAGGTGCCCACAGATGAAAGGGCACAGCCGCAATTTTATAGCTTAGGCCGCCTAGAATCAGTAAGAGCGCAGCCATTAGCTCTAAGCGCAGATGCTGACTTTGGGCCGTATCCGTTGCTGGATAAACAAACTGGGCGCCGTTTTGCTGGAGATAACTGCTGATTTCGGCATAGTGCAAACTGCCGGTCAGGCCAAACAGCAAAGACAAACCATAAAGCAATAAGCCTGATGAAACCGCACCAAAAATCAGATATTTAATCGCTGCTTCTGCTGAACGAGGTTGATCTTTGCGTAGTGCCACCAGCACAAACGAAGAGATACTCAAAAGCTCAAGCGATAAATAGAGCGTCAGAATATGGGTCGTTGAAGCTAAAAACAGCGCGCCCAGCGTTGCCAGGCAGATCAATGCATAAAACTCACCTGGATGTTTAATCCGCTGCTCAACATAAGGAGCTGCCAGCATAATCGTTAGCAGAGCTGAGATCAGCAGCGCAAAGCGAAAGAACCAGGCTGGAGCATCGGGCATAAAATGGCCTGAAAAGCCAATGCTTGAACCAGCATAGCCGCCAAACTGCAAGCCGACTAAGATACCCAGCGCCAGACTTAAGCCGAGTCCGGCTGTAAAAGCCAGACGACCGGGTTTAGGTTCGTTATCAAACAAATCCACAATAATCACAAGTAAAGCCGTTAAGCAGACCAGCAGTTCAGGCGCCAGAGCGAGAAAATCCATCACTTAGCCTCCGTGGGCAGCTGGCTGAGCAGTTGCTCGGAAGCTGGATTGATATAGTCGACAATCAGAGCTGGATAAAAACCTAAAACAA
>CAJYHH010001044.1 GCA_913773825.1 Candidatus Sericytochromatia bacterium
GCCAGGGCTTCTTCGTCACGTTTATGCTCCAGAGTTGAGCCAATTGAGCCGCTGACCATTTTGAGCAAAGATTCTTCGCTGGATGACCAGCTGCGGCGCGAGTGGCAGTTGTCTAAGCCAATAAAGCCCCAAAACTGTTCACGGACTTCAATCGGCATAATCAACATCGACTGCAGATCGCGAAGCGCCAACATTTTTTGCTCTTCGGGCGCAAAGTCTGTAATCTGGCCGTTAATGGTCTGGCCGCGCTCTAAAACATCTAAAACGCCCGGCAACATCGATGAATAAGGCAGCTGTTGAGTGGATTCTGTCTTAAACCAGGCCGGAATGCCTTCACCGGTCCACTCATCCAGCAGTTTGAGCTGCCAGTCATCCATGGCGGTACTGGGTTGGCCTTCAAAGATATAGACACGGTCTACGTCTGGAATGCGGCCCAGACTTTCGATGACTTCTTGAATTGCCTGATTAAAATCAGGAATCGTAATCAATTTATTAACCGCTTGAACAATCTGCTGTAGCAGACGGTCACGGCGAATCAGCTCTTCTTCAGCGTGTTTACGCTCGGCGGCTTCTAAGGTCAGGGTAATAAAGTCAGCGACCGAAGAAATAAACATTTCTTCTTCAGGGGTCCAGTCACGAGAACGTGTTGACTCCAGCAAAATACAGCCCTTTAGCTCACCGTTATATGAAAACGGCGAAACTAAAACGGCACCATCAGGGCCTAAGACTTCACCCACTAAATCCCGAACCCTGGGATCATGGCGAGCCTGACGAATAGCCAGCACGCGATTTTTAATCATGGCTTCAAAGAAAGCAGGGTAACGCTGTTGAGACAGACTTCTACCGGCTGTGTAGTCCCGTGCAGAGGCATCAAACAAACAAACTTCTGTTAAATTCTGCTGCTCTTGATCTAAAAACCAGACTGAAGCAAAGTCGAGTTCCAGGGTGCGGGCCATGCTGCGGGTCACTTTTTGCAGAACCCCATGCATATTGCCTTCTAAAACTTCCTGACTGGAGCTTAGCGACTTTAGCGCTTTTTTATGGCGGCGCAGATAATAAGCCTGCTCAATCTGGCGATTAATCTGGCTTTCGAGCAGGGTGGTCTGCTTTTGAAGGTTTTCTTCTAAACGGGCGTTTTCAACCCGCAGACGCTCAAGTTCTACCTCAGGCTCTGCCAGCAGGCGCGTTAACTGGCTGGGCATATCACCGGATAACAAGGATTGCCAGTTGGTTTGTTCGGTGCCCCAATGCTGAAGGGTCCTGATCTGCCATTGGCCAGATGAGGTTTCAGCCGTCAGGGCGGTTGTGCCCAGTAATTGGCTGCACCAGCCGCTGGTATAGCCCGCTAAAAAATAGCCTAGCGGATCATGGGCCCGATCGGTGATTTCTGTTGGGTTCCAGCTGCCGCTAGCCTGTAATGTAGGGCGCTCGGGATCATAAACAAGCTCTTCAATCTGAACCCGTGACCAGCCCCCCCAGGCTTCCTGGGCTAAGCCGCTGCGCAGGGCTTCTTCAGTGCTTTCCCACTCTAACAAAGAGCTGAGCTCCTGGCAGTCAGATGTGCCACAGCGCAGGCCAAATTGAAACAGCAGCCAGGCGGCGGCATCTGCTCCGAGTTGTTGATACAGCAATGACCTGAGTTCAGCAAAAGCATCACGACGCATCAGCAGCATGCGCTCATGTTTAAAACGAATGCGTCCGTGCTCAGGTTCGATGTCGAGATAACTGGACAGGTCTGAAAGTCGTGGCTTCATCAAAATCCCCCACGTTAGCATTATCCCAGATCCCGTTTTGGCGACCGAGGTGGCTTGAGTCCTGTCGTATCAAAATAGCATAAAAAAGGCGGGGACGATAAAGGGTTTTGGCTGGTGGGTGGTGAGGGGTGGGTTTTAAAGGCGGGGTTCTTTATAGAGACGCAAGTTTTTGTGTCTGCAAACCATTACGAATATACGGCTTAGGTGTCAGCGGAGGTCAGGACAGAGGGGAGGGGATTACGCATCAGGGCCAGCAGGCCAATTGCGGTGAGCAGGCCCATGACGGCAGCGGCGGAGCGGCCGCCGAGGGCGTCAAATAAGCGGCCGGTTAGCCAGGCGCCCAAGGGAGCCGCGCCGAGTAAAACCATGGAATAGACGGCCATCACGCGGCCGCGTAAGTCATCCGGAATAATAGTCTGGACGCTGGTATTGGTATTGAGCATGACGGTGACCATAGCAAATCCGCAACCTGCCCATAAAACACCTACACCCCAAATGGGTAAATGTAGACCCATTAACAGATGCAGCAAGGCTAAAGCCAGCCCTGCGACATAGATGCGGCGCGGGCGAGCACCCGCTGACCAGATTTGCCAAAGTGAACCCACTAAAGCGCCTCCACCCAGACAGCCCATCAGCAGGCCGTAGCCTTCGGGGGGTAAACCCAGCACCAGACGGGCATAAGCTGGAATCAAGGTCTGAAAATTGACGCCAAAGATACTGACCCAACCCAATAAGATCAGCAGTTTACGGACCATGGGGCTGCTGACTGCAAAGCGTAGGCCTCCCAATAAACCACCTCGTCCGCGCGTGCTGGCTGTTAGTGGAGCGGGTAGGCTAAGCAGGGTAAAGAGTAAGGGGACAAAGGTCAGGGCGTTGATCCAATAAGCCCAAGCCATTCCCAGACTGGCAATACAGATGCCAGCTAGGGCTGGGCCCAATAGACGCGAAACATTAAACGTAAAAGAGTTAAGCGACTGGGCTTCGGGGTAACGGGATTTACTGACCAGCTCTACAACCAAGGCCTGTCGGGCTGGCATATCAAAGGCAATTAACGTTCCTTGGCAAAATGCAAAAATCAGTAAATGCCAATAGGCAAGATGGCCAAAGCTGATTAATGCAGACATCATAATCGCCAGACTCATGGTCAGCGCCTGGCTGACCAGCACAATTTTGCGGCGCGGCAGCGTATCAGCCAGCACGCCGGCTGGCAGTGAAAACAGCAGCGATGGCAAAAACTGCAGGCTAATCACCGTGCCTAAAGCTGCCGCAGAGCTATTCAGGCTTAGCACCAGCCAGCCCAGGGTAGCTCCCTGCATCCAGTTGCCCAGATTGCTAATCAGCATCGAGAGCCAATAGCGGCGATAAACCGGATCTGAAAGAAGTGTAAGCGTCTGCATGAGGATGTTATTTTGGCACCGCCAGAGAGCAAGTTGCTAGTAGCTTGTTACGACTTGCAATCTAAAGTTTCAGAAAGCTTGAGAAGCGTTCTGTTTACTGCTACAAGCCACTAGCTACAAGCCCCCAGCCCTGTTAACATGAACTCGGAAAATTTTAATTCATCATCGTGTAAACGTGTTGATTCGCGTTAAGAGCCGAAAGGACTGACAAGATGCAGATTGTAGTCGGAGCCCAGTGGGGCGATGAAGGCAAAGGTAAAATTGTTGATTTTTTAGCTGACCAGGCCGAATGGATTGTGCGTTATCAAGGTGGCAACAATGCTGGCCATACCGTGATTATCGGCAATGAAACCTTCAAACTGCATCTGGTGCCATCGGGAATTTGCCGGGGCAAAAAAAGCGTGCTCGGCAACGGTGTGGTTGTTAACCCTGTTGCCCTGATGCTGGAACTTAAGTCTTTACATGAGCGCGGCATTGAGACCAAAGGTAAGTTTTTTGTGTCAGATCGGGCGCATCTGATTCTGGAACGCCATATTCAGCAGGATCTGTCTCAAGAAAGTCATCGCAGCCAAAAAGTTGGCACTACCGGTAAAGGGATTGGCCCAACTTATATGGCCAAAATTGAACGCAGCGGCCTGCGTGCAGGTGCCTGGCGTACAGGGGGCTTAAGCCCTGAAGAAACCACCGCAATGGAGTTTCTGTCGCCATATCTGGCTGATACAGTCATACTGCTGCATGAAGCTTTAGAAGCCGGTGAGGGTATTTTGCTTGAAGGTGCACAGGGGACCTTTTTAGACGTGGATCACGGCACTTATCCCTTTGTAACCTCTTCAAACTGTTCAAGCGGCGGTGCCTGTACCGGATCTGGCTTACCTCCGACTGCAGTTAAAACCGTCACGGGTATTCTCAAAGCTTATACCACGCGCGTTGGCAACGGGCCTTTTCCAACTGAACTGATAGACTCCGTGGGTCAACATTTACAGACTCAGGGCCATGAATTTGGCACCACAACGGGTCGAATTCGCCGCTGCGGCTGGCTGGATCTGGTGATGGCCAAACACGCTCGTCGGATTAACGGGATTACCGAATGGGCCATCACCAAGCTTGATGTCCTCAGCGGCCTGAGCGAGTTAAAAGTCTGCACGGGTTATCGCTATCAGGGCAAAGAGCTTAAAGCTTACCCTGCTGAAACAGCATGGCTAGATGATATCGAGCCGATTTATAAACGCTTCCCTGGCTGGGAAGGGGATCTGTCGAGGATTCAAAACTATGCCGATCTGCCTGAAGAAGCCCGTAGTTATCTGAAGTTTATTGAAGACTATACGGGCGTGCCAAATCGCTTTGTCTCAGTTGGCCCAGAGCGCAATCAGACCATTGTGAGGTGAGCAGCCGGCTTTAAAGGCAGAAGAAAGAAGAGGAAGAGCTGTAAAGCCTTGGGGCTGTTCTTTCTTTAAAACCCAAAACTCACCTCCCATAACCTCACCGTCAGGTGCATAGCCCACGGCTTTCACAGCCTTCCTAGCCTCTATTAATCCCTTTTTTACCTCAGTTGTTTTACCATCACTGGGCATAACAACTCGAATTAGGGGTGCTAAAACCATGCAAACAATTCAGAGAGTGGCTTTAGGCCTGCTAATCACCGGGGGATTGATGGGAGCTGTTGCGAAGGCCCAGACAAATGGAAGTACAAGTCCTATAACGGGCGATCAGGTCAGTCAGGTCCTCCCTGGCTTAGAACATAATCCAGCTCTGTTTCCAGCTGATAAACCTGTTAAGCGAGAACAGTCAGAACAGCAGCCAGAGGCTCAACCGCTGGTGGGCTCTGAAGAGGATAAAAATCTTAACAGCCCAACAACAGATGCCAATGATGCTGAGACTCGCAATCTGTTTTCGACGATGAGTATGGTGTTTATCTACTCGTCTGTTGCCACCCTGCTCATGCTCGGCATTAGTGCGTTTCTCTGGTATACCCGTGAAGGGCGCAGAGCCAATCCTCGCCACTAAATCTGCTTTAGGGCTCAAGTGCCTAGCAGCTGAGCTAAAAGAGCCTGGGCATCATCACCTAAGCGCACAAACTGGGTAATGCCTGCTGTTTTATAAGCTTCAGCCTGCGCTGGTTTGCCTGCTAAAAGCAGAGCTTTATCAGGGTAAATACCGCGCAGTTGGGGGGCTAAGTCAGGAATATATTCCGGGTAGCGGATATCTGAAGAGCACAGCACTAATGCATCCCAGCTTTGATTTTCGGCCTGAGACAGGGCTTGGTCAACAGTCTGGGCTGAATCAGAGACCTTGACTTTTATGCCACCCGCTTCAAAATAGCCGCGACAAAAATCAACGCGACTGCGAGAGTCTTTGGCGTCACCGAGCGGCAAGAGCAAAACGCTATACTGACGCGCTTCTGCTTGGCTGTGCAGGGCCTCAAAGCCACTGGCCAGACGCAGGGGGGATAAAATTTCTGCCTGATGGCTGATTTCACCTGTGAGGGCTTGAGCCAGACTAGGCCAGGAAGCGCCTTCTGCAAACGCCTTGCGGCCAGACATGATTAAATCAGCAGATTCCTCATGGCCTAAATTTAATGGCGCTACTTCAGCAGCCGTCGCGATCGCTGGCTCGGTATGGGCATTTGCTGTTGAAGAATCTGTGAGCTGTTCGTTTGGATTGGCATACAGATTAGTGCCAATTAAAGATTGTTTACGTTTATTGACCAGTTCCAGCCGGCGCTGGGCTGTTTGCTGAATGCTTGCCTGAATACTGCCTTTGCTTAAAGCCTGTAGCAGACCTCCTTCAGCTTCGATATTCTGAAACGCTGCCCAGGCCGCTTCGGCCAGCTCACTGGTCAGGGTTTCAATAAAATAACTGCCGCCGGTTGGATCACTGAGAAAGTCCAGCTTGACTTCATCTTTCAGAAT
>CAJYHH010001045.1 GCA_913773825.1 Candidatus Sericytochromatia bacterium
CTTTTTCGGGAGTCTGACGCAATTCTCTGACAATAATTAAAGTCCAGCGTTTGTCTTCTTTGCGAACCTGAGCGCCAGAAGCTGGACCTGGCTTGTATTGTGTACGATTGCTCATAAAGCCCATCTAGTATTTCAGCTGGACAAGCTGCACAAGATTGCCACAAGTATCGTTGAGCATCGCAATTATTGAGCCCGTTACATCCGTCGGCGGCAGGGTAAACTCAGCGCCGCGTTCACAACTGCGTTTATAATCGCCCTGAATATCCTGGGTGTTAAACATCATCGCAGGCTGGCCCTGCTCAAAAATTGCCTGCTGATAAGCTTTTGCAGCCGGATTATTGTTTAGGGCTAATTGTAGCTCAACACCATCAGGGTCTTCCGCTGAACTGACCGTCAGCCATCGATAATCTCCCTGACTAAAATCAGTTTTTTTCTTAAAGCCTAAAACCTCTGTATAAAAGCGAAGTGCTCTTTCCTGGTCGTCCACGTACAGGCTTGTCAATTTAATTTTCAACTTCAGACTCCTCTAGATTTTTTAGTTAGACTTTTTAGTCGATTTTTTTGAACGAGGGGTTTTCACCATTTCAGCGTTTTTTAATCGCTCTAGCTGGTCGAGTTGCTCAAGTTGCTCGATTTGATCCAGGCGATCCAGATGCCGTTCAAGCGCATCGATATGTGGCAACCAGAACTGTCGAAAGGGTGCCAACCAGTCATCAATTTCTCGCAGCGGTTCTGGCCGAAGCCGATAAAGACGACGCTGAGCATCCACAGTCGCCTCGACAAATCCAGCTTCACGAAGCACACGTAAGTGTTTAGACACCGTGGGCTGGGTCATCTCAAGCTTTTGACCGATCTCTCCGACAGACTGCTGTGATCTCACAAGCAAACTCAGAATCGCCCGGCGATTGGGTTCTGCAATAATTTCAAATACTGTATCCATACGCTTAATATACTTATTCACGTATATACCTGTCAAGGCATATAATTTCAGACTCAACGCCAGACAGCCAAAATCCCAATGATGCGTTTTCACATCATCGGGATGGCGTCATTTAAATCGGCAACGAGTACACTGCCACACGTCTAATTGAAGGTATTTAAAAGTTTTTTTGTAGAAGACCAATAGAAAAGTGTTGTCACACTGTTGGCGTAGCCGGATCCTGTAGGGCACATGTCTGCATTGAATGCTTCAGAATGACCAAATTTTCACTTAAAAAACAGTTTGTAAGAGTACCAGTCTCTAGACCCGCTTAAGCTAAAAAATAAGATTCCTGATCAATATCTGCTAACAGGCTAAGTCCCTTTGGCTGCCAGTTGAGCTGTTCACGCGTCTGGACACTAGAAGTTGGGCAATCTAAACGAGCAAAGTGCTCAAACCAGGTGAAGTTCTCAGCCGCTTCTTCAGATTTCAGGCTGACAAGCGGCAGCTTTAAGCGTCGGGCGATCACTTCAGCAATTTTAAAAAACGCAATGCCCTCTTCGGCCACCCCATGATAACGCGCTCCGGGAGTCGCTTTTTCTAAGGCGAGGCGATAGAGCTTGGCAGCATCAAAGCGCTCCACAGCCGACCAGCGATTTAAGCCTTCAGCAATATAAGCGGACTGTCCTTTGTCTTTGGCAATCTGAATCAGAAAAGGCACAAAGCCATGATCCCCTTTACCATGTACTGATGGCGGCAATCTCAGTAACGAGACATTGATCCCTTGATCCAGCAGGGCATCAGCCGCCTGCTCAGTGGCAATGCGGGGGTTATGAGAAGTTTCAGGCACTCGATCGGCTTCTGTGGCCAGCTTGCCAGGAGCCAGTAAACCAATCCCGGACGTAATAATCAAAGGCCGATCCGAGCCTGACAAGCCTTTACCTAAGGCTGTAATTGCGCGGCGATCCAGCTCACAGTTTTCTTGAAAGCGGCTAAAGTCATGATTAAAACCAGTATGAATCACGCCATCAGCGGCGCGGGCTCCACTTTGCAGGCTGTCAGGATCTTCGAGCGAACCGAGATGGACTTCAGCACCTGCAGCTTGCAGAGTTTTGGCAGCCTGTTCTGAACGGGCTAAACCTAATACCTGATGACCCGCTTTTAAGAGTTCCTGAACCACCGCTGAGCCTACAAAACCTGTTGCACCTGTTACGAAAACGCGCATCTTCATATGCTCCCTTAAATCAGTCTAATAGGCTTAGTCTAGCTCCCTGACTCAATCTGGTAAATTCACAAAGATCCATTTGATTTGCCTAATCGTCCAAAAGCTTTAAAAAGCGGATTGTAAAAATAAACTCTAAATTTTAGAATCAAATCATGACTATGTGCTTTAAATCCGCTATGCCGACCCGGCAAGAGTTAACCAATCAACTGGCTCGCTATACAGCACAGCTCGGCCAGCAAGAGGGGGTTTATGTCACACCGGTTCCGGGCGTCTACTTAACGCGAATTTCTCAGCCGCAGCAGGCGGGTAAACGGCGCTGGCGGGCCTGTTTGGCGATTGTGGTTCAGGGCAGTAAAGAAATTACGGTGGGTCAGGATATTTATCAGGGCACGATCAGTGACTATACGTTTACTCCCGTCGATTTACCGGTCATCAGCAGAGTGATGGACGCCACGCCAGAAAAACCTTTTTTGGCTCTCTTAATTGATCTGGACCCAAACGTCCTCAGTGAAGTTGCGGCCCAGATTAAAACAGAGCCCTTAATCAGCACAGCCCCTCAGCGCGCCATGTTTGTCGGTCACGCCAGCGAAGCCCTGCTGGAATCCATTGTCAGAATGGCCAGATTATTTGCAGAGCCTGAACACGCGCCTTTTTTAGGACCTTTGGCGATCAAAGAAGTTCTTTATCGCCTGCTACAAGGCCCTGACGGCGCCCTGATCAGACAGTTGATCCGAGCAGGTGGCAAAACCCAGGCAATACTTGACGCCATGCATCGCATCAAATCAGAGCTCAGTGAGGATTTAAACGTGGCTGAACTGGCCTTACAAGCGCATATGAGCCGCTCAGCCTTTTTTAAACACTTTAATCAGATCACCAGCCAAAGCCCGATTCAGTATCAAAAACGTCTGCGCTTACACGAAGCCCGCCGACTTATGTTAGAAGAAGACATCGGGGCGGGCAGTTCAGCCTATAAAGTGGGCTATAAAAGCGTCTCGCAGTTTAGCCGGGAATATACCCGAATGTTTGGCACAAGCCCCAGTCAGGATATGCAGCTTCATAAACTCACAGCTTAGTCAGAAGCCCGTGATCATGTTGCTCAAATCCAGTTCTAATTGGCCTGAGCAGACGCTTTAGAGTATGCTGACACCAGAGTATAGACAAAAGGTTAAGTTGATGGAATTTCAAGGCTCAGACAAGTATTATCTCAATCCTGAACTGCAATCAATTGTAAATATGGCCCTGCAGATGGACAAACCTCTGCTGCTTACCGGAGAGCCCGGCACTGGCAAAACCCAGCTGGCGTTTGAAATCAGCCGTTCACTGGGCATGCCGCTGGAAATCCTGCGCGCCAAATCCACCATTAAAGGTGAAGAAGCCTGTTATGTTCAGGATACGGTGCTGCGATTAAATGACGCTCGTTTTGGCAGCGGCGAGACAGGCAGAACCGTTGATAACTTCTTTGATTATATTGTCTGGGGCCCAATTGGCCGCGCCTTTCGCAGTGAGCAACAAGTGGTGCTGCTCTTAGACGAAATCGACAAAACCGAGTCAGATGTTCAGGATAATTTGCTGGATGTGCTCGATGAAAAACAATTTACGATCCGCGAAGTCAACGAAGTGGTTCAGGCCCGCCACAATCCGCTGATTATTGTGACTTCAAACGCCAAACGTGAACTCTCAGATCCGTTTTTGCGCCGCTGCTTCTGCCACCATATTGCGTTCCCAGACCGAGAAGAAATGATTAAAATCATTAAACTTCACTACCCCCAGCTCGATCAGGACTTAATGGATACAGCCCTGAATGTCTTTTATGAATTACGCGCCAGAGGTTTTGAAAAAGCACCGGCTACCAGCGAACTGCTGGATTGGCTGCAGGCCTTACAAAACGCCGGTGTCAGCCCCAAAGTGCCTGACCAGATTCCGTTTTTGGGGGCTCTACTTAAACGCACCGAAGATATTCTGAGCTATCGCCGTGGGCCCCAGCGAAAGCAGCGCGGATGGTAACGCCACAAGATTCAGCGTCCAGCAGCGAGTCACTGAATGAACCGCTGTTTGTTGATTTTTTTGAGCTCTTACGTGAATACGGTGTGCCAATCAGTCTGCAATACAGCATGGAATTTTATAAAGGCCTCGAAAAAGGCCTGGTCCGCAATCTGGACGAGCTGTTTTTGTTTATGCGCCTGACGACCGTTAAACGGCCCGAGCATCTGGACGCCTTTGAAAGAGCTTTTGCCTACTATTTTTTTGATATAGATATTCCAGCTGTGGCTGAAGGTGACCCGGCTCTGCTGGATACGCGCCAGTTTAAAGAATGGCTCCGGCAGGCAATTGAGCGCAAAGAAATTACTGGCCCGCTCTGGAAACTCAACCCAGAGGAGCTGATTAAAAAATTCTGGGAGACCCTGCGCGAGCAGATGAAACGCCACGATGGCGGCAAACGTTGGATTGGCACTGGTGGCGCATCACCCTTTGGACATTCGGGCATGCCGCAACCGGGTGTACGTGTCTATGGCCCAGGTGGTGGTCAATCCGCGATGAAAGCAATTGGCGAGCGTCATTATATCGACTATGCTGACGCCAATCGCCTCAAAGGTGCTAATTTGCGTCAGGCTCTGGGTGCACTTAAACAGCTTAAGCCTTCTGGCGCTTATACCGAACTGGATATTGACGCCACAATCGCCCAGACTGCCCGGAATGGCGGCGAAATTGAGCTGATGTTTCGCCGTGACCTGCAAGATAAAATCACCGTTACACTTTTAATCGACAATGGCGGCATGTCCATGCTGCCCCATGTGGATCTGACCAGGCTCTTGTTTGAAAAACTCCGCGATCGCTTTAAAGAGCTTAAAACCCTGTATTTTCACAACACCATTTATGACTGGGTCTACCAGGATGCCCGCCACACCCAGCGCCTGCCGATCGACAAACTGCTTCAGCAACATCCCGAAACCCGGCTGATTCTAATTGGCGACGCCAGCATGGCCCCCGAAGAACTGATGGGTTCACGAGGCAGCCTGTACTTTGAAGACGAAAGCCTGACCCCCAGCATTGAGATTTTGCATCAGCTCAGAGAACGTTTTAATCATTCTGTCTGGCTGAATCCTTTACCCCGCGAAAGCTGGGACGGGAATGATGGCGCCTGGACCTTACAGCAAATCCGAGAAGTTTTTCAGATGGAAGACTTAAGTCTCAAAGGGATTAAACAGGCCGTGGACTGGCTTAATCGCAACAATCTATGAACAAAGCAATCCACTTTGAATCCAGAGCATCTGATTCCCCGCTCATTGAAAGAGTCTGGCGCGCCCAGAGCCATCAAAGCCATCCTTTAACATCAATTGCAGCCGGGCACATCTAGAATGGATTTTTGCCCGTCATCAGGGCCAGAATCAGGTGTTTATCCGTGGCCCCGAAACGGTTGTGACAAAATAAGCCATTTGTCCTGCTGAAGGTGAGTGGCTGGCCATCCGCTTAAAGCCGGTACGTTTTTATCTGAAACACCTACTCAAGCGTTATTAAATGGCCAGGATCTGGAGTT